>JAHKKL010000148.1 GCA_020027635.1 Gammaproteobacteria bacterium | reverse complement strand
ATCACCAGGATCATTGATGACCTGACTCACAGCGGATCGTCTGCGAGAACAGGAAATTCATTATCGGGCGGTTCTGCAATTGATTGCCTTACGCCAAGGGAACTTGAGGTTGCGCGCATGGTGCACAAGGGCGGCAACAATAAATCCATCGCGAGAACACTTGACATATCCGAACGGACTGTCAAGGCTCACTTGAGTTCCATTTTCAGGAAGCTGAATATCGAGAATCGCCTTCACTTGGCTCTCTTCTTCCACGATGTTGTTTAATGCAATATAAACCATCCCGAAAACCCGGCTGCGCCGTCAGCGATCTGGGATACATGGATTAACTGTGATATCCCATAAATTGACGTATCAGCCGAGATAACAATAGGGTTGCTGAGAGTCAAGCGACATCCCCGCTTCCCGTGACACAGGAATAGTCACAATACCCGCATCCGCATGGAGTCTGGCATTCTGGTAATGCAGCGGCTTATTTCGGCATTGAAGACACGCGTATAGCAAGAGAAACCCACAGTCCAGTAGGCGGCGTCTGCCCGGCATTCCAGGGAATCGGCGTATCTGGTCAATGATGGACCATAACGCCGATTACAGACGATGTGCGCATGAGAATGGTTTCCGGTAGTATTCGTGACTGTCCATCGACTACGCAACTGCGTCTTCATGCACGAAGATTCGCTGATATTTTCGATATTCCTGATCTTCACCGGTGCTGCGATTTTTGCCGCCATCGCATTGTTCGCGCGCCAGTCGCTGCTCGTCGCCTATATTCTGCTAGGAGGTGTGGTTGGTCCTTCAGGTCTTGCGCTAGTGAAAGACCCTTCACTGATACAGCAGATTGGACATATCGGGATTATTTTTCTGCTATTCCTTCTGGGGCTCAATCTGCAACCAACGCAACTCATGCGCATGTTGCGCGAAGCAGTAGTGGTAACTGTGGCGAGTTCAGTCGCATTCGGGACAATCGGAGCTTTGATCGGGCGGGTCTCAGGATACAACCTGTTCGAAAGCCTCATCATTGGCTCGGTAATGATGTTCTCCAGCACCATTATCGGCCTCAAACTGCTGCCAACGACCGCGCTCCATCATCGACACGTCGGTCAGGTCATGATCAGTATTCTGCTGTTACAGGATATATTGGCAATCATTATTCTGCTGGCGCTGGAGGGTTTGTCTCGTTCCGATATGCAATGGGAACAGATAATCACCTTTATCATCGCCATACCGCTGCTGGTGCTGGTTGCCATCATCTTCGAACGATACCTTCTCGTGCGACTCATGCGGCATTTCGACACGATACAGGAATACGTTTTCCTGACCTCGATTGGCTGGTGCCTGGGAATGGCGCAACTCGCCGAGTCACTGGGGCTCTCCTATGCCATTGGCGCCTTTATCGCCGGCGTCTCTCTCGCCAACAGCCCGATCGCACTTTTTATCGCGGAAAGTTTCAAACCTTTGCGTGATTTCTTCCTGATCATGTTTTTCTTCTCGCTCGGCGCAGGTTTTGACATACGGTTACTGCCCGATGTGTTCCTCCCGGCTACTTTACTGGCGGTAATAATGCTGGTGCTGAAACCGGTGATCTTCGCCAGGTTGCTGGCTTCATCTGGAGAGTCCGGAAGTCTCGCCAGAGAAGTCGGTGTACGTCTCGGTCAGGTCAGCGAGTTTTCATTGATGATCGCCATACTGGCACAGGATGCCGGAGCAATCGGACCAAGGGCATCCTATCTTATCCAGACGACTACCCTGATTACATTCATCGTCTCCTCGTATCTCATTATGCTGCGCTACCCGACGCCGATTGCCGTCAGCGCCAGGCTTAGAAAGGATTGATTAGAGGTGCACCCGGAAATGTACCGGAGAATACCCGGCCGATGGTGAGCGGTGAGCGGTGAGCGGTGATTGGAGATAATGTAAAGCCCTTACTTGTTCAGCAGAGGAACTATCAGCACCGAGGCAATCATCGCGAGTGAAAACAGAATCAGCGACAGCCGGAACCGACATGGCAATTTCTTCGTGCAATGTTTTGTTTTTTCGAAAATAGACATATCAGTGAACCTTGAATCATCTGCATCGTCTTGCAGAACGTCGATAATAATTCCAAGTAATTCCATTAAATAAATGGCGTCCCCAAGGGGATTCGAACCCCTGTTATCGCCGTGAAAGGGCGGTGTCCTAGGCCGGCTAGACGATGGGGACTAAAAAATCAGCGAGGGCTGGTAACCATGCCCTCGCATGTCTGGTGGAGCCAGGCGGGATCGAACCGCCGACCTCTTGCATGCCATGCAAGCGCTCTCCCAGCTGAGCTATGGCCCCGGAAAACGAAGCGCGAACTGTACCGTCAGAGTTCGTTACTGTCAAGCCAAGGTGTATCGTCGGCACCCTTGCCTGTTAAAAATATTGGCTTAATTATCTGCAGCCTACAGATATCTTGCAAATAGTCCATGAACTTCATACTAACACGGCGCATGGTATCGCCATCAATGCAACATAACTTCCCTCGTGCGCGTTCCAAATCTCCTGCGGTCCATACGGCACACTTGAAGTGAGCACTCAGTCATGTTGCCCCTCGATCTTGGTCCATGAATCACGCAATGTCACGGTACGATTGAAGACCAGATACGATTCAGTACCTAGCTTGGAATCGCGGCAGAAATAGCCTTCACGCTCAAACTGAAAACTCTCGCCTGGTTTCGATTCTGCCAGGCGGGGTTCCAGGATGCAGTGTGTCAGGGTGTGCAGGGAGTCGGGATTTATCTGATCCTTGTAATTCTTCCCGTCTCGGGCCGCATCTGGTGTGGGATGATTGAACAAGCGGTCGTAGAGACGTATTTCTGCCGGCACGCCAAATCGGGAGGAGACCCAGTGAATGACGCCCTTTATCTTGCGCCCTTCCGGGTTTACCCCAAGAGTTGCCGGGGCATAGCTGCAATGCAACTCGATTACCTCGCCATGGGCATCCTTGACGACCTCGTCACAACGGATGACATAGGCATAGCGCAGGCGGACCTCACCTCCTGATACCAGGCGTTTGAATTTGCTGGATGCCTCCTCCCTGAAATCATCACGATCAATATATATCTCACGTGTGAACGGAAGAGTTCTCACGCCCATTGACTCATCCTGGGGATGGTTTACCGCTTCCAGATACTCGACCTTATCATCCGGGTAATTCGTGATTATCACCCTTAAGGGGTGCAACACGGCCATGCGCCGCGGCGCATGGCCGTTGAGATCTTCCCGAACGCTGTACTCGAGCATTCCCATTTCCACGCTGTTCTCGGACTTTGTGACGCCGATGCGCTCGCAAAAATCGCGAATCGACGCCGCACTGTATCCGCGCCGGCGCATGCCGGCTATGGTGGGCATGCGGGGATCGTCCCACCCCTCCACGTAGCCCTCGTTGACGAGTTCGGTGAGCTTGCGCTTGCTCATCACCGTGTACTGAAGATTAAGACGCGAGAACTCGATTTGTTGCGGATGACAGGGTGCCGATATATTGTCCAGCACCCAGTCATACAGTGGCCGGTGATCCTCGAATTCCAGCGTGCAAATGGAATGCGTAATGCCCTCGATAGCATCGGAAATGGGGTGCGTGTAGTCGTACATCGGGTATATGCACCATTCCTCACCGGTTTGGTGATGAATGACGCCGTGGCGGATACGATACAGCGTCGGGTCGCGCATGTTAATGTTCGGTGATGCCATGTCGATTCGGGCACGCAAGACCCGCGAGCCGTCCGGAAATTCACCGTTACGCATGCGCCCGAACAGATCCAGGTTCTGGGTTATTGAACGATTGCGATAGGGGCTGTCCTTGCCGGCCATGGTCAGTGTGCCACGGTATTCACGGATCTCCTCGGCTGTCAGGTCGCAGACATAGGCCTTGCCCCTGTTTATCAATTCGACCGCAAATGCGTAAAGCTGTTCAAAATAGTCAGAGGCATAGAACAGACGATCATCCCAGTCATAACCGAGCCAGCGTACATCCTCCGTGATTGCCTGCACGTACTCGATGTTTTCCTTGTGGGGATTGGTATCGTCGAAACGCAGGTTACAGGTTCCATCGTAGTCTTCAGCGATGCCAAAATTCAGACAGATTGATTTTGCGTGGCCGATGTGCAGATACCCATTAGGTTCCGGCGGAAAGCGGGTGGCGATGCGACCTTCGATCCGCCCGGCCTTGAGGTCATCTTCGACAATCTTTCGAATGAAGTTAATCGGGACTACCGGTTGATCACCGCTCATTTGTCTATCCCGTGTTTCAATCCCTGTCAATTCTCTACTGCATGCTGCGCTATGTAATTCAGCGCCCTGTCGATGCGACGCAGGCATGCCTCACGACCCACGAGATGCAAGGTTATGTCGATACCGGGTGATGCCGCTCTGCCGACTACCGCCACGCGCAGCGGCTGGGCTACCTTGCCGAGATTTAGACCGAGATTTGCGGCAACGTCCACCACCGCCTGGTGCAGGCATTCCGGTTGCCATTCGCCTATCGCAACCAGGGCGTGGCGCGCATTTTCCAGTGGTTCACGCGCTGCCCGTCCGAGATGCTTCCTGGCAGCCGTTTCCTCGTATGCGTCGAAATCCCTGTAGAAGAAAGCGCTGATCTCCGCCATCTCAACCAGAGTCCTTGCCCGCTCCTGCTGGGCACGAACCACGTCAACCAGTGGTGGATACGATGCAGGGTCTATTCCGATGTCGCCCATGAAAGGGCTCAGAAGTCGTGCGATCCGTGCGGGATCGTCGTTCTTGATGTAGTGCTGATTCAACCACAGCAGCTTTTCCGTATTGAACGTTGATGCAGCCCTGTTCACATTCGATATATCGAACAACTCGATCATCTCGTCCAGGCTGAAAACCTCCTGATCGCCGTGCGACCAACCAAGACGCACCAGGTAGTTCAGCAAGGCTTCAGGCAGCACCCCCTGCTTTCGATATTCCATGACACTGACCGCGCCATGTCGTTTGGAAAGGCGTGAACCATCATCACCCAGAATCATGGGAACATGGGCATACTGAGGCGGTTCCTTGCCCATGGCGCGTAGTATGTTTATCTGTCTAGGCGTATTGTTCAGGTGGTCATCGCCACGGATAACGTTCGTGATCCCCATGTCCGCATCATCGACCACCACCGAGAGATTGTAGGTTGGTGTCCCGTCAGTGCGGCGCAATACCAGATCGTCGAGTTCGCCATTCTGGTACAGGACCCTGCCGCGGATAATATCATCCACGACCACGGCGCCGTGAAGCGGATTACGAAATC
>JAHKKL010000147.1 GCA_020027635.1 Gammaproteobacteria bacterium | reverse complement strand
CTGCGCCGCTTCTACCGTTATCTCGTCCGTGAAGGCCGGCTCTCCGGCGATCCCACGGTGCGCATCGACGCACCGCGCATCGGCCGGCCCCTGCCGGATTCCCTGAGCGAGGAGGAGGTCGAAACGCTGCTCGGCTCGCCCGCCGTGGGCGCGGCACTGGGCCTGCGCGATCGCGCCATGCTGGAACTCCTTTACGCCTGCGGCCTGCGGGTCTCGGAACTGGTCAATCTGACCATGGAACAGATCGATCTAACCCAGGGTGTGGTGCGGCTGATGGGCAAGGGCAGCAAGGAACGCCTGGTGCCGCTGGGTGAAGAGGCCGCGGACTGGGTGCAGCGCTATATCGCGCAAAGCCGCCCGGAATTGGCCGCCGGCGCAAGCGCGAGATCGCTGTTCATCACCCGCCGTGGCAAGGCCATGACCCGCCAGGCCTTCTGGTACCGCCTGCGCCACTATGCCGTTAAATCGGGGATTAACAAGGCGTTGTCCCCGCATACCCTGCGTCATGCCTTCGCCACGCACCTGCTCAATCACGGTGCGGATCTGCGGGTGGTGCAAATGCTGCTCGGTCATAGTGACCTCTCGACCACGCAGATATATACTCACGTGGCACGCGAGCGTTTGAAGGAGCTGCATGCCCGCCATCATCCGCGGGGTTGATACGGTTCTTTCCCCTGCCAGTGCAACGCGTGCCGGAGCACGGCATGAAACTTCTCCCCACGATCGGGTGTCGAAACGCGATCGGATCTGACAGAAATACAGGGTCTTTATGATGAATATGCGATGGATCAAGGCATGTCTGCTGGCGCTGGCAGTTGCGGCTATGCACTCGGCACTCGCCGATTCCGGCAGCCATGAGGCGATCGAGACTTCACTCAAGAAGGTGTTGCCGGATATGAAAACGGACCAGATCCGGCCCTCCCCGATCGAGGGGGTTTCCGAAGTGCAGGTCGGGCCGCGCCTGTTTTACGTGACCAACGACGGCAAGTACCTGCTGCAGGGCAATCTGATCGATCTGCATACGCGCCAGGACATCAGCGAGAATCGCCGCAAGACCTTCCGCCTGGAGGCGGTCAACGCCATCGGCGAGCAGAACATGATCATCTTCCCGGCGAAAAATCCGCGCCATACCATTACCGTGTTCACCGATGTGGATTGCACCTATTGCCGCAAGCTGCACAAGGAAATCAACCGCTACAACGACCTCGGCATCACCGTGCGTTACCTCTTGTACCCGCGCTCCGGCGCGAATACGCCGTCTTACTACAAGGCGGTCACGGTGTGGTGCAACGAGAATCGCCAGGATGCCTTGACCCGCGCCAAGGCGGGTGAAGAGCTGAAATCGCGCGAGTGTACGAACCCCGTCATGGCACTGATGGAACTGGGCCAGTCGATGGATCTGCAGGGCACGCCGGCGATCATCCTGGATGACGGCGAGATGGTGCCCGGCTATGTGCCGCCCGCGCAGCTGGCCCAGGCACTGGATGCGGCGAAGTAGGCAACCGGCGCCGCGGCCGTTTCAGAGCATGGCCGAAGACAACTTGCGGCGGTAGGTTTTGACCAGCTCGTCTTCGCCGATCAGCAGGTCAAACACCGCCAGCAGCCCCTTGCGAGCGACATCATCTCCGAATGTGCGGTCGTTCTGGATGATAAACAGCAGCTCGTCCATGGCTTCCTGCAGCCTCCCGGTGAGCACGTAGCGCGCCGCCAGCCGGTGGCGGGTCTGACTGTCCCCGGGCTGGTTCCTGATCTGCTGTTCGAGTTCCGCAATCGGCGCGGCATCCCGCGCGATCCGGGAGAAGTCCAGCAGGGTGCGCAGCTTGCGTGCCTCCGCTGCTTCGCGAACCTCCCAGGGCAAGGCCTCCAGCAGGGATTCCGCCTCGCTGAGTCGGCCTGCGTCGAGCTGTAGCCCGGCCAGCGCAAGCTGCACGCGGTAGTTTTCGGGATCTGCCTCCTGTGCCTTGCGCAGCAGGGCCAGCGCTTCCTCCGTGCGCCCCTGGCGGTGGGCATCGAGTGCCGCAAGGCGCAGTGTGTCCGAGGCGCGCTCGATGTGGGGATCCAGCAGGGCGCGCAGCGTCGACTCGGTTTGGGCGCCGAGTATCTCCTCGACCACCTGGCCATTCTTGTACAGGCGCATGGTGGGCAGGCTGCGGATGCCATGCTCTTGTGCGAGCCGGCGCTCCGTGTCGGTATTCACCTTGGCGAGCAGGAATTTCCCGGCGTACTCCCCGACCAGTTTGACCAGCACCGGCATCTGCATGTGGCAGGGCCCGCACCAGTCAGCCCAGAAATCAACCAGCACCGGCACCGTGTTCGACGCCTCGATGACCTGCTTCTGGAAGGTGTCCCGGGTGATGGTGCGGATGTAGGGGGAATCGTTCATGGTTTTCTGCCGCGTCCCTTGGTTTCAGATGCCGGCGGATTACCTGCCGGCTCCGGTGACGGGTGATCAGCGTTCCAGATGCTTGAGTTTGTCCGGTACGTCCTTCCATTCCTCGGCATCCGGCGGCGGGTCCTTTTTCTGGGTGATCACCGGCCATTGCCTGGCCAGTTCGGCATTGAGCGCCAGGAACTGTTCCTGGCCGGCGGGCAGGTCATCCTCGGCGTAGATGGCGTTGATCGGGCATTCCGGTTCACACAGAGTGCAATCGATGCACTCATCCGGGTCGATGACGAGGAAATTGGGGCCTTCGTGGAAACAGTCGACCGGGCAGACTTCAACGCAGTCCGTATATTTGCACTTGATGCAGCTTTCAACGACGACAAAGGTCATGAGGTTCTCCTAAATCCACACGTTTCCCAGTGGTTCCGCCTCGGCGAGATCGGATTACCGGAATGTTAACAAAGCTGTTTGTCCGGAAGGTATCCCGAATCACGCAATCCGCAGCCCGGGTGTGCGCTTCGCATTTGCGAGTGGACTGTTGATCGGGTTACGACGGGATTATATACCTGTGCCGTGCGGATTTTCTTCCCGCCGGCGTGCCCCCGGGGGTGCGGTTACACCCTCAACTATCGAGTTTCTGCAGCGACAGTTCCTTCAGCGCATACAGCAAGTCGTGGGCCTGCCGCGGCGTCAGGTCGTCCGGGTTGACCCCCTCCAGGAAATCGGCCAGCGGATGACGGCTTGCGTCGAACAGTCCCGGCTGCGTTCCGGATTGGTGGTCCACGGCGGTATTGCGGTTAGCGGTTTCCAGTTCCTGCAGCCGCAGCCGCGCCTGCTCGATGACTGTTTGTGGCACACCGGCCAGCGCCGCAACGTGCAGTCCGTAACTGCGATCCGCCGCGCCTTCCTTGACGGCATGCAGAAATACGATCCGGTCGTCATGCTCGATGGCATCGAGGTGCACGTTGGCGATGCCCTCATGCATGTCCGGCAGCACCGTCAGTTCGAAATAATGCGTGGCGAACAGGGTGAAGGCCCGGATGCGGGTGGCCAGATCCACCGCGCAGGCCCAGGCGAGCGACAGCCCGTCGTAGGTGCTGGTGCCGCGCCCGATTTCATCCATCAGGACCAGGCTGCGTTCGGTGGCGTTGTGCAGGATGTTCGCCGTTTCGCTCATCTCGACCATGAAGGTGGAGCGGCCGCCGGCGAGATCATCCGAGGCGCCGATGCGGGTGAAGATGCGGTCCACCGGACCGATGACGGCCGCATCCGCCGGGACATGGCAGCCGATATGCGCCAGCAACACGATCAGCGCCGTCTGGCGCATGTAGGTGGACTTGCCGCCCATGTTGGGCCCGGTGATGATGAGCATGCGCCGCCGGGGATTGAGTCTGACATCGTTCGCGATGAAGGGCTCGTCCAGCATCTGTTCCACCACCAGGTGCCGGCCGCCCTCGATGGCAATCCCGGATCGCTCATCCAGGAGCGGGCAGGCGAGGTTCAGCGTGAGGCTGCGTTCCGCGAAAGTGGCCAGGGTGTCGAGTTCGGCAAGGGCCTCGGCGCAGCGCCCCAGGGGTTCGAGGTAAGCGCCGAGGGTTTCCAGCAGGTCATTGTAAAGGGCCTTTTCCAGCGACAGGGCGCGTTCGCGCGCGCTCAGCACCCGGTCTTCATGGGTCTTCAGTTCCGGCGTGATGTAGCGCTCAACGCCCTTCAGCGTCTGGCGGCGCTGGTAATCGACCGGGACCCTGGCGGCCTGCGAGCGGCTCACCTCGATGTAATAGCCGTGCACGCGGTTGTAGCTGATCTTGAGATTGGCGATGCCCGTGCGTTCCCGCTCGCGGGTCTCCAGGTCGAGCAGGTACTGGTCTCCGTGTTCGCTCAGGTCGCGCAATTCATCGAGTGTGGCGTCATAGCCCGCGGCCAGCACGCCGCCATCGCGAACCAGCACGGGCGGTGTCGCGACGATCGCGGCGGTCAGCAGTTCATGGACTTCGGGGTGCCGGCCGATTCGCTCCGCCAGGTCACCGAGCAGGGGATCGGTGCTGCCGGCCAGCGTTTCCTGCACAGCGGGCAGCTGCCGCAGGCTGTCGCGCAGGGCGGCGAGGTCGCGGGGTCTGGCCGATTTCAGTGCCACGCGCGCCAGAATCCGCTCGATGTCGGCGATGCCGCGCAGGATGCCATGCAGGGCCTCGAACTGGCGGTTTTCGAGCAACTGCCCCAGGCACTGATGGCGCCGGCGCAGCTCCGCGTGGTTGCGCAAGGGGCGGTGCAGCCAGCGCCGCAAGTGTCGGCTGCCCATGCTGGTTGCCGCATGGTCGAGGACGGCCGCCAGCGTATGTCCGCTTGCCCCCGATACGGAATGTTCCAGTTCCAGGTTGCGCCGCGTGGCGGCATCCATCACCAGGGTGGTGCTGCGGTCCTCGACGCGCAGGCCGCGCAAGTGCGGCAGGGCGCTGCGCTGCGTGTTCCGCACGTACTGCAACAGGCAGCCCGCGGCGCCGATGGCGCACTCGAGCGCTTCACAGCCGAAGCCGGTGAGGTCACGGGTACCGAACTGCTCGTTCAATTGTCGCCGTGCGCTCTGCGGATCGAACAGCCAGGGTGCCTGCCGGCGCAGGCCGGTTCTGTCCTTCAGGGACTCGGGCAGGCGGATGGCTTCGTTGACGACGAGTTCGGCCGGCCGCAGCCGTTCCAGTTCGTCCAGCAGGGCCTCGTCGTCACCGCTGAATTCCTGGACGCTGAAACGTGCGCCCGCAAGGTCGAGTACGGCCAGTCCCCAGGTCTTTCCTGCCTGGTTCACCGCGACCATGAGGTTGTCCTGGCGCTCGTTCAGCAGGGCCTCGTCGGTGAGCGTTCCCGGCGTCACGATGCGCACCACGCGTCGTTCC
>JAHKKL010000146.1 GCA_020027635.1 Gammaproteobacteria bacterium | reverse complement strand
CGACCAGCGCCTGCGGAGCGGAAGCGCCGGCGGTAACGCCGATACTCTGTTTACCCGCCACCCACGCCGCGAGAATCTCGTCCGCTTCATCGACCAGGTAAGCCGGTACGCCCTGCTTTTCCGCGATCTCGCGCAGCCGGTTGGAGTTGGAGCTGTTGGGTGAACCGACCACCAGAAAGACATCACATCTCCCGGCCAATGCCTTGACGGCATCCTGCCGGTTCTGGGTGGCGTAGCAGATATCATCCTTGCGCGGTCCCTGGATTCGCGGGAACCTCTCCCGCAGCCTATCGATCACGCACGCCGTGTCATCGACCGACAGGGTGGTCTGGGTGACGAACGCCAGGTTCTCCGGGTGCATTACCGCAAGTTGCGCGACGTCATGCGGTGTCTCGACGAGGTACATGGCGCCGCCGCGGGAGGTGTCGTACTGGCCCATGGTGCCCTCCACCTCCGGGTGTCCCTTGTGGCCGATCAGGATACATTCGCGTCCTTCAAGCGCGTGTCGGCTGACTTCGAGATGCACCTTGGTGACCAGCGGGCAGGTCGCATCGAACACGCGCAGGCCGCGACGCGCCCCCTCCTCATGCACCGCCCGGGAGACGCCGTGGGCGCTGAAGATGACGGTGGCGCCGTCCGGCACCTCATCGAGTTCATCGACGAACACCGTGCCGCGCGCGCGCAGACTTTCGACGACATGGCGGTTATGCACCACTTCATGCCGGACGTAGATCGGCGCGCCGAACAGTTCCAACGCCCGCTCGACGATCTCGATCGCGCGGTCGACGCCGGCGCAGAATCCGCGGGGATTGGCTAACAGAATTTGCATGGCTGGTTGATCAAACTGGATACCGTGTGATTGTAGACCATCGCGGGGTGCGCCATGGGCACAAGGCCAACAAACCCTATCCACCGCAGAGATGCAAAGGACGTAGCCTGGGTTGAACGCAGTGAAACCCGGGTTTCACTGCGTTCAACCCAGGCTACCCTATGAACCGGCGTAGGGTGCGCCGTGCGCACCGGAAACGACTGCAGGGAGGCGGGCGACAGGATGACGCAGGAAACATTTACCGGAATAATGCATGGAAACCCCGTCATTCAACGCCGTTCTGGGCTGTGAAGAAACCGGATGTAGGAGCGGGCTTGCCCGCGAACAACACCGGTGATCGAAAAGCGTTCGCGGCCAAGGCCGCTCCTACAAAAATATTGTACATCGGTGCGCACGGCGCACCCTATCCCGCCCCTTGCGGGATTTGCAGCGATGATCAATCGGCGTCGCCGCTATCCGCGGGAACCACGTCGATGATTTCCACTTCAAAAGTGACGGCATGGCCTGCCAGCGGGTGATTGAAATCCACCTCGACGGCCGCATCGGTCACGGACAGAACGGTCCCGGGAATTTCCTCGCCCCCGGTGTCGGTAAAGCCGATGATGATGCCCGGTTCCAGACTGATGTCATCAGCGAACACCGCGCGCGGCACCTGATGGATCTTGGTCGGGTCACGCATCCCGAAGGCCTGTTCGGGATGCAGCACCAGGCGCTGGGCATCGCCCGGACGCAGCCCGTAGAGTGCCAGTTCCAGGCCGGGCAGCAGTGAGCCGTCACCCAGGGAGAAGGTATGCGGCTCACCATCGAAGGTGCTTTCGGCAACCCGGCCGTCTTCCAGCACGAGTGATAGATGCAGCGTGACCGTGCTGCCCGCGCCGATGGGATATTTCACTCCCCTCAAAACCGACCCCCGGATGTCATCACTGCGGGGCGCGCGCATCATTGCCTTCCCGGGGCTTCTTCCCTGCGCCCCATGAAGGCATCCAGCAGCAACAGCACCGCGCCGAGCGTGATGGCCGAATCGGCGATATTGAACGTGGGCCAGTGCCAGACCCCGTAGTACAGGTCGATGAAATCGATGACATGGCCGTAGAGCAGCCGGTCGACCACGTTGCCCGCCGCCCCGCCGAGTATCAGCGCCAGCGCCAGCGCCATGCGCCACTGCCCCTTGGGCAGACGTCGCAGCCAGGCCACGAGCACGCCGATAACCAGCAGTGCGAGCCCGACGAAGAACCAGCGTTGCCAGCCGGAGGCATCGCTCAGGAAGCTGAAGGCCGCGCCCTGATTGTAGGCCTTGCGCAGGGCAAGGAACGGCAGCAGCGGGATGGCGTCGTGCGGACCCAGCAGGGAATCGGCGATCCATTTGCTGCCTTGATCCAGGATCAGCACCACCCCGGCAAGCCAGAACCATTTCATACTCGTTGACTCCAGGACGGGGTTTTCAGGCGTAACGGCGTTGTTCACCGTCACCCGCGACGTTCGCTACGCAGCGTCCGCAGAGTTCGGGGTGTTCCGGGTTGCCGCCCACGTCCTCGCGATGATGCCAGCAGCGCACGCACTTGGCATGCTCCGAGGGCATCACCCGTAGCCAGAGCTGCCGCCCGGGAATGTCGGCCCCGACCGCCTGATCGGGACGGTCATCCGCACCATGAACGCGGGCATAGGAAGTGATCAGCACGAAGCGCAGCTCATCCTCCAGCGCGCGCAGCAGAGCGGCGGTTTCCGCATCGGCATAAAGGTCCACCTCGGCATCGAGCGAGGAGCCGATTCCCCCGGCCACCCGCAGCTTCTCCAGCTCCTTGCTGACGGCAACACGCACCTCGATGACCCGGTCCCAGTAATCGGCATCCATGTGCCGCCGGACCTCGGATTCCGTATAACCGGCAGTCGGCAGCTCATGCCAGGTCGAGAGTAAAACCGATGCGGGGCGCTGTCCCGGGAGGTGCCGCCAGATCTCCTCGGCGGTGAAACTCATGATCGGCGCGAACCAGCGCACCAGCGCCTCGACCACGTGGTACATCGCCGTCTGCGCGGAACGCCGCGGGATGCTGTCGGCCCGCGTCGTGTACTGCCGGTCCTTGATGATATCCAGATAGAAGCTGCCCATATCCACCGCGCAGAAATTGTGCACCAGTTGATAGATGCGGTGGAATTCATAATCGTCATAGGCCTGTCGCACCCGTTCCTGCAGCAAGCGGGTACGTTCGACGGTCCAGCGGTCCAGGCCCACCATCCCCTGCGGTTCAAGCAGATCCGTGGCGGGATCAAAACCATTCAGGTTGGCGAGCAGAAAACGGGCGGTGTTGCGCAGGCGGCGATAGGCGTCCCCCGTGCGTTTCAGGATCTCGTCCGAGACCGTCATCTCGCCACGGTAGTCGGTTGCGGCCACCCACAAGCGCAGGATATCAGCGCCGAGCGCATTCACCACTTTCTGCGGGGCCACGACATTGCCCCGGGATTTGGACATCTTCTGGCCGGCGGCATCGACGGTAAAGCCGTGAGTCAGTACCGCCCTGTAGGGCGCCACGCCGCTCATGGCGACCGCGGTGAGCAGGGAGGACTGGAACCAGCCGCGGTGCTGGTCGGATCCCTCGAGGTAGAGGTCGGCCGGAAACGTGAGATCCTCACGCTGCCGCAGCACGGCATAGTGGGTCACGCCGGAGTCGAACCACACATCCAGCGTATCGGTGGTCTTTTCGTAATCGGCGGCATCGCCACCGAGCAGCTCTGCCGGAGCCAGTTCATGCCACGCCTCGATGCCCCGCTCCTCGACGCGCCGGGCGATGGCCTCGATGTGGCTGGCGCTATCCCGGTGCAGTTCGCCGCTCTCCCTGTGCACGAACAGGGGAATCGGCACACCCCAGGTCCGCTGGCGCGAGATGCACCAGTCCGGGCGGCTCTCCACCATTCCGGCGATGCGCGCCTGCCCCCATTCCGGTTTCCATTCAACCTGCCGGATCTCGCTCAATGCCGCCGTGCGCAGGTGATTCTGCTCCATGCTGATGAACCATTGCGGGGTGGCTCGGAAAATGATCGGCGTCTTGTGCCGCCAGCAGTGCGGATAACTGTGCCGCAGCTTCTCTTCATGCACCAGCGCCGCGCGGCTCTTCAGAACCTCGATGACGGAATTATTGGCCACGAAGACATGCTGTCCGGCAAACAGTTCGGTATCCGGAAGGAACCGGCCATCGCCGCCGACCGGGTTGTCGACCGCCAGCTTGTAACGCTGGCCGACGATATAGTCTTCCTGGCCATGCCCGGGCGCGGTATGGACGGCGCCGGTGCCCGCCTCCGTGGTGACATGCTCACCGAGTATGACCGGCACCTCGCGCTGGTAGAACGGATGCGCAAGTTTCAGCCCTTCCAGATCGCTCCCCTTGCAATAGGCCAGCACCTGGTATTTCTCCACATTGAAACGGCCCATGGTGTCCTTGAGCAGCGCATCGGCCAGCAGCAGCCGCTCCTGCCCGTGGCCGGTATCGCACTGCACCACGACATAGTCTAGCTCCGGATTGAGCGCGACCGCGCGGTTGGCCGGCAGCGTCCAGGGTGTGGTGGTCCAGATCACGACCGAGAGCGGACCCTCCCCGCAACGTCCCTCGGTATGGTGACAGCACGCGAGCAGCGCCTGCTCATTCAGCACCGGAAAGCGGACATCGATGGCGAAGGAATCCTTGTCCTCATACTCCACTTCGGCCTCCGCCAGGGCGGAGCCGCAATCCGTGCACCAGTGTACCGGTTTGTAGCCCTTGATCAGGTGGCGGTTTTCGACTATCACACCCAGCGCCCGGATGATGTCGGCCTCGACACGGTACTGCATGGTGAGATAGGGATGCCGCCAGTCTCCCACCACGCCCAGGCGGATGAAATCCCGACGCTGCCCCTCCACCTGCTGGCTGGCATACTCGCGGCAGGCGCTCCGGAAGGTCGCGGCATCCACCTTGACGCCGGGCTTGCCGGCCTTCTTCTCGACATTCAGCTCGATCGGCAGGCCGTGGCAGTCCCAACCGGGAATATAGGGTGCATCAAACCCGCTCAAGGTCTTGCTCTTGACGATGATGTCCTTCAGGACCTTGTTGACGGCATGGCCGATATGGATGTCGCCGTTGGCGTAGGGCGGCCCGTCATGCAGAACGAATCGCGGGCGCCCACGGCAGGCATCGCGCAGCATGCCGTAGAGGTCCATGGCTTCCCAGCGCTGCAGAATCTCCGGTTCGCGTTGGGGCAGATTGCCCTTCATGGGGAAAGCCGTGTTGGGAAGATTAAGGGTATTCTTGTAATCAGTCATTGATCAATATCACCGCAGAGACGCGAAGAACGCAGAGTTAAAAACGATAAACAATACGCTTAAGGAAGCTCTGATTAAGTCCATTCGTGGTGAGCCTGTCGAACCATGAACGGACAAATCGCCTGACATTTATGGCATTTCCCGTTCACCCTTCG
>JAHKKL010000432.1 GCA_020027635.1 Gammaproteobacteria bacterium | reverse complement strand
CGGCTCTTTTGCACCACGCTGAAACTGCACAAAACCGCACAGGAAGCCTTCCCTAAGAGCCGGCCGGCAACATCCTGGCAGGGGTCACCCGGATGGCTATTTTGTCGTTGACGGTCGTGCACACCTGTTCGCACAGGCCGCAGCCCACGCAGCGGCTGCCTGCAACCTCCAGGCGCATCTCGGAAAAATCCATGGACAATGCCTGGGTCGGGCACTGGGAAACGCAGGCATGACAGCCCTGCCCCGCCGTGCAGAGCCGGTGCGACACCACCGCCAATCCCATCCTGACCTCGCCCGGACCGCCGACGGGCAGCAAGGCATCCGTTGCACAGGCTGCGATGCATGGAAAATCATCGCAGAGATGACAGGGCACCTGATCCGGAAAAATCACCGGCGAACCATCGCGGCGATCGAATTGGATGCTGTGGTACGGGCAGGCTGTCACGCAATCGTTGCACCGCGTACAGCGCTCGAGAAACAGCGCTTCATCCACGGCGCCGGGAGGGCGCAGCCAATCGTGCCGCACCGGAGGCGGAGCCTGATCGGGAGGCGCATCGCGCTGCTTGATGAATTCCTGGGCGGTTTTGACGAACGACAGCGCTGAATCCTTGAAGAAGTGCCGTCGCCCGTATTTGGGGTCTGCGGTCATGCCGCTTTCTGATCGCCGCTACATCACGCCGTCGGCCCGGAGTTTGTATACCTCCACGCACCGATCGCACGCGCCGTATTCCACGTCCCACCCCGGATGGTTCTCGCGGATAAAGTCCAGCACGTGTTTCTCCACTGTACCGCCCATATCCTCCACCCAGCTATAGGTCGGGAACCGGCAGAGCGGGCACGGGAACCCCGGCATCAGCATGACCTTGTTCTGCGTCTCGGGGACTTCCCCGCCCTCGATATCCACCGCGCGGTCCATGACGCGCAGGGTATCGCTCGCCATCTCGATGAGTTCGGAGTGCGTGAACGATTCCGTCTGCCAGAGACCTTCGAAGACGGACTTGAGCTGCACGGGTGGGATCTTCCGATACCACGAGCGGAATTCCTTGAACCGGTCGTCCTTGCCCAACATCGACTCTTTGCCGATCCGCTGCAGCCGGCTGTCGATGTGCAGGCACCAGAGCACCCGGTACCGCTGGAGCACCAGCGTCTCTTCGCCGGGATTCTGCCCCACCCTCGTATCGGGATCGTACCCGAATGCCGGGTCGAGAAGATCCGCGACATGCGTGAGTTCGTGGCGGCAGTAGCGGGTCAGGGCCGGGTCGTAAAACCGTCTCGGGATCAGCTTGATGCCGGCGCCCTTCAGGCCCTTCTCTTCGAACTGCTTGGCAAGATCCTGCTCGATGGAGCCCCACTTCCGCAGCACGTCCACGCCTTCCTGGTCTTCCTTCAGCACGCCCTTGACCAGCACGATCCCGACTTTCTCCTTCAAGGTCGGGAATTCGTTGAACGCATCGCGGATGATGTCGGAAAACCCCCAGATGCCGAAGAGATACTGGTACAGCTTCTTGAATTCCGGTTCCCGGTCGTCCAACGAATACTTTTCATAAATGGGATCGGCCAGCTCGTGAAACTCCTTGTAATAGGTCGGATCGCCTTCGCGCTCGGTTTTCTCGACGAACGCGTCGATGACTTCCTGAAGCAGCGCCGGCTGAAATCGAATTTCCATAGTGAGTGGCTCCCCGCTCTGCGTCTCAATACCGACGGGACCGCCCGCTTCGAGGCTTCCAGGCGAGGACTCGGTGTAATGAACGCGCTTGACTTGTTTTTACGGCTTCTTTTAAGATCGCCTTGGAAAAAGTATAGTCTTGGGCGTCACCACCCGGACCGCAACCACCCAATATGGCTGACCATTCACCCTTCCCTGTCTCTCCATCGGGCATGACCGCCACGCCGGCAGTCCCGGCACAGCCAACCGTGAACTTCCTGGAGTACTGGAAAGCGGATGCGCGAGTGATCAAGACGTTTCTCGGCCACTCGCACGGCGTCTGGGCCGTGGCCTTTTCCCCCGATGGGCACACCCTGGTGAGCGGTGGCGTGGACCGGCTTGTCCGCGTCTGGGACATCGAAAGCCGCCGCTTGCTGCGGTCGCTGCGGGGGCACACCCATGACATCCGCGCCGTCCTCTTCACGCCGGATGGGCAGACGCTGGCGACCGGCAGCGAAGACCGTACGATCCGGCTGTGGAACCCCAAAACCGGCGAGCCGATGAAGCTGCTCTTCACCCGTTACGACCACAACGTCTGCAGCCTGTCCCTGTCGCCCGATGGCCTCATGCTGGCGCGCGGTTCCCACAACAAGGACATCAAAATCTGGGAGATCACGACCGGCACGGAACTCATGACCTTGCTGGGCAAGGACGACTACGATCACCATTGGTCCGTCTGCGTGGCCTTTTCTCCAAACGGCATCCACCTGGCCAGCGGGAGCGACATCGGAAAGATCAAGCTCTGGGAGGTGCTGCCAAGTGGAGAGGAAAAGATCGTCCACAACGGGCATTGGCAGGAAACCCCCGATGAAGGCTCGGAAGAGCGGGGGTTCTTCGTCGAAGACGACGGCGGATTTCAAAAGCCGATGGACTATTGGATCGGCGCCCTGGCCTTTACCCCGGACGGGAAAACCCTGATCAGCGGC
>JAHKKL010000145.1 GCA_020027635.1 Gammaproteobacteria bacterium | reverse complement strand
CCCCGGATCATCCGCGGGTGCGTTCGAATTCCTTCATATAATCGACCAGTGCGGCGACCCCCGCTTCCGGCATGGCGTTGTAAATGCTGGCGCGCATTCCGCCGACGGAGCGGTGTCCCTTGAGACTGAGCAGCCCGGCCGCCTTCGCCCCGGCGAGAAAATCCGCGTCGAGCGCTTCGGCGGCCAGCGTGAACGGCACGTTCATCCAGGAACGGCACCGGACATCGACGGGGCAATGATAGAAGTCGCTGGCGTCGATGGCCGCATAAAGCTTGCCGGCCTTGCGCTCGTTGATGACCGCCATGGCGTCGAGCCCCCCCTGCGCCTTGAGCCACTGGAACACCAGACCGGCCAGATACCAGGCGTAGGTCGGCGGGGTATTGAGCATGGAGTCGTTGTCCGCGTGTTCCTTGTAGTCGAACATCGAGGGCGTGCCGGTGAGGGTGTTACCGACCAGGTCCTTGCGAACGATGACCACCGTGAGGCCGGCCGGACCGATATTCTTCTGTGCGCCGGCATAGATCAGGCCGAACCGTGACACATCCACGGGCCGGGAAAGGATCGTGGATGACATATCGGCAACCAGCGGCACGTCCCCGGTGGCGGGTATCCAGTCGAACTCGACGCCACCGATGGTCTCATTGGGGGTGTAATGCGCATAGGCGGACGCCGGATCCTGTTTCCAGGTGGCTTGCGGTGGAATCGTGGTGAATTTCGTGCTCTCCGACGAGGCCGCCACGTTCACCGAACAGTAGCGCCTCGCCTCGCTGATCGCCTTTTTGGACCAGGCCCCGGTATTGACATAGTCGGCCTGCTTGCCGCCGCGCAGCAGGTTCATCGGCACCATGGCGAACTGGCTGGTGGCGCCGCCCTGCAGGAACAGCACATGATAGTCGGAGGAAATCCCCAACAGCTCGCGCAGATCCGCCTCGGCCTGTTCCGCGATCGAGATGAATTCCTTGCCGCGGTGACTCATTTCCATCACCGACATCCCCGATCCATGCCAGTCCAGAAGCTCGTCGCGCGCGCGAACCAGCACTGGGTGGGGCAGAACCGCCGGTCCGGCGCTGAAATTGTAGATATCAGCCATTCACAACCTCATCAGATAGTGTCTTTTTAAAACCTGTCGTCCCGGGTGTGACCCCGCTGCCGGCCTATTCACCCGCCGCATCATCCGTCTCTTCCGCCTCGTCCCTGTCCTCGATGACGCGTTCGATGCCGACCAGGGTTTCCCCTTCCGTCAGGGAAATCAGCCGCACGCCCTGGGTATTGCGGCCCATGATGGAAATCTCGTTTACCCGCGTGCGCACCAGCGTGCCGCCGCTGCTGATCAGCATGACCTCATCGGCGTCATCGGCGGGTACGGCGCCGATCACCGGGCCGTTGCGTTCGTTGACCTGTATCGCGATCACCCCCTGCCCGCCGCGGCCATACACCGGGTAGTCATCCGCGAGCGTGCGCTTGCCGTAGCCGTTCGCGGTCGCGGTCAGTACCGGGCTCGCGCTGGCGATGATCATCGAGATCACGCGCTGTCCGTGTCCCAGCCGGATACCCCGCACGCCGCACGCGGTCCGCCCCATGGACCGGACATCCTTCTCGGCGAAACGGATCACCTTGCCGGCATCGCTGAACAGCATGACGTCGCGTGACCCGTCGGTAATCGCGACATTGACGAGATAATCATCCTCATTCAGGCTCAACGCGATGATGCCGCTGGCGCGTTGCCGGGAGAATTCCGGCAACGCGGTCTTTTTGACCGTGCCCAGCGCCGTGGCCATGAAGATGTAATGATCCTGCGTGAACTCACGGATCGGCAGGATGGCGTTGATCCGTTCACCGGCCTCCAGCGGCAGCAGGTTCACGATGGGTTTGCCGCGCGCGCTGCTACCGGCATGCGGCAGCTCGTAGACCTTGAGCCAGTACAGCTTGCCGCGGCTCGAGAAGCACAGGATGGTGTCATGCGTGCTGGCGATGAACAGCTTGTCGATGAAATCCTCTTCCCTGACATCGGCCGCGCTCCGGCCGCGCCCGCCGCGGCGCTGGGCGCGGTAATCGCTTAAGCGTTGCGACTTCGCGTAACCGGCATGCGAGAGGGTGACGACGACATCCTCCTCGGTGATCAGGTCCTCGAGCGTGAGATCGAGATGATCCGTCAGGATTTCGGTGCGGCGTTTGTCGCCAAACTGTTCGCGCAGCCCCGCAAGTTCCTCGCGGATCACGTTCATCAGCCGCTCCGGGTTGCTGAGGATAGCCAGCAGTTTCTGGATCTCTTCCAGCAGTTCCTTGTATTCACCGACGATCTTGTCCTGTTCGAGACCGGTCAACTGGTGCAGGCGCAGATCCAGTATGGCCTGTGTCTGGGCATCGGAAAGGCGGTAGCCGTCCTCGATCAGACCATAATGATCCCCCAGGTCATCCGGACGCGAGGCATTCGCCCCGGCACGTTCAAGCATGGCCGTCACGATGCCCGGCTCCCAAATCCTGTCCATCAATGCCTGCCGTGCCGCGACGCGGTTCGCGGAACTCTTGATGAGGGCAATCACGGCGTCGATATTGGCCAATGCCACCGCCAGTCCTTCCAACACGTGCGCGCGCTGGCGCGCCTTGCGCAGCTCGAAGACCGTGCGCCGCGTCACCACATCGCGGCGGTGACGGATGAAGGCCTCCAGGCACTCCTTCAGATTCAACAGGCGCGGCCGGCCATCGACCAGGGCAACCATGTTGATGCCGAACACGCTCTGCAGTTGCGTGTGCTGGTAGAGATTGTTCAGCACGACCTCGGCGACCTCGCCCCGCTTGAGGTCGATGACCATGCGCATGCCATCCTTGTCCGACTCATCCCGCAGGCCCGAGATGCCCTCGATCTTCTTGTCCTTGACCAGTTCGGCGATGTTCGCCAGCAGGCGCGCCTTGTTGACCTGGTAGGGCAGTTCGGTAAAGACGATCGACTGGCGCCCCTTGTCCTCGTCGCCCTCGATGTGGCTGCGTGCCCGTATGTGGATGCGTCCACGCCCGGTGTGATAGGCCTCGTGGATGCCGCGCACGCCGTTGATGATGGCGGCCGTGGGGAAGTCCGGTCCCGGCACGTGCTGCATCAGCCCGGCGACGTCGATAGCCGGGTTCTCGATCAGGGCCAGGCAGGCGTTGATGATTTCCGTCAGATTGTGCGGCGGGATATTGGTCGCCATGCCCACGGCGATGCCGGCCGAACCGTTGATCAGCAGGTTGGGAACCTTGGTCGGCAGGACAGTGGGCTCTTTCTCGTTCTCGTCGTAGTTGGGAACGAAATCGACCGTCTCCTTGTCGATGTCCGCCAGCAGTTCATGCGCGATGCGGGCCATGCGGATCTCGGTATAACGCATCGCCGCCGGGGGATCGCCGTCGACGGAACCGAAATTGCCCTGGCCGTCCACCAGCATGTAGCGCAGGGAGAAGGGCTGAGCCATGCGCACGATGGTGTCGTAGATGGCGCTATCACCGTGCGGGTGGTACTTACCCATAATGTCGCCGACCAGACGCGCCGACTTCTTGTGCGGCTTGTTCCAGTCGTTGTTCTGCTCATACATGGCGTAGAGGGCCCGCCGGTGCACCGGCTTGAGTCCGTCACGCACGTCCGGCAAAGCGCGCCCCACGATCACGCTCATGGCGTAATCGAGATAGGACTGCTTCATCTCGTCCTCGAGATTGACGGTCAGTATTTCTTTTGCGAACTCGGCCATGTGGAGGGAGCAGGAATGTCCTTAGATTTTCATGCGCAGGGTAATTCGAGTTGCCTGACTGCCGCCAACGACAGGCAAGGCGGGGAATCTTAGCATAATCTCCTCCCCCGCTACATCAGAACCTGTCATGGGCGTGTTCAGAATCTTTATGGACCACCCTCAGTCCTCACGCAGGGTTCTGGTTACGGGCACGTTGAATATCGGGATTTCTCCTGTAGGAGCGGGCTTGCCCGCGAACGCAACGCTTCGTAACCAGCAGGTTCGCGGGCAAGCCCGCTCCTACAAGTAAATTCGGTTCGAATTTTTCGGGATGGTCTTACAGGGATGGGGGTTTGAGCGTCGCCAGCTGTTGTGTATCCGGAGCCTGTATGACGCCGTTTTCAGTGACGAGGTAATCGACCAGGCGGGACGGCGTGATATCGAAGGCCGGATTCCAGGCTGTCGCGCCGTCGGCGGCGATGCGCCGTCCGGCCAGGTTCAGCACCTCGTCGGCGGCCCGCTGTTCGATTTCGACGGCCTGACCGTCGTCCAGGGTGAAATCCAGCGTGGAACAGGGGGCAACCACCATGAACCCGACGCCGTGGTGGCGGCAGTTGATGGCCAGGTTGTAGGTGCCTATCTTGTTGATCACGTCTCCATTGGCCGTTACCCGGTCGGCACCGACGATGACCCATTGCACCTGTTGTGTCTGCATCAGGTAGGCGGCGGCGTTGTCCGTGATCAGCGTGACGGGTATCCGGTCGCGCGTCAGTTCCCAGGCCGTCAGGCGGGCACCCTGCAGCCAGGGACGTGTCTCACCGGCAAAGACGCGGTTCAGCTTGCCGGCCCGCCAGGCGCTGCGGATGACGCCGAGCGCCGTTCCGTAACCGCCGGTCGCGAGCGAACCGGTATTGCAATGGGTAAGCACGGAATCCCCGGCACGGATGAGTCCGGCGCCGTGTTCTCCCATGCGGCGGTTTGCCGCAAGGTCTTCCGTATGAATACGGCGCGCTTCCTCCAGCAATTCACCGACCGGATCCCCGGCAATCGTGGCGCTGCGCCGCTCCATGCGCCGCAGCGCCCACGAGAGATTGACCGCCGTCGGGCGCGCCGCCGCCAGCACGCGGATATCCTCCGCCAGCAGGCCGCGCCATCCGTGGGGAGATTGCGCGTAGCGGCCGCGCGCGGCCAGCACCACGGCATAGGCCGCGGCAATGCCGATGGCCGGCGCGCCGCGTACGACCATGTCACGGATCGCCCCGGCTGCCGCGGCGGCATCGGCCGGATACTGGTAGCGTTCCTCGAAGGGCAGACAGCGCTGGTCCAGCAGGCACAGCCGGTTCTCCAGCCACTGGATTGCCCGGATGGAATCATGATCGTCGCCGGCCATGTCCGGTGAAATCGCCTGTTCTTTGCCTGCAAGGTCCATGAACTGGATTCTACGCGAATAGTGTTGTAAAAAAACAATACAAAACCACTATACTTGTTGTAAATAAACGTCTAGAATACCGCAACCAGAGTTAAGGTAAATCGTTCAATTACACAGGAGCGGTATCAAATGAACAACATCTGTCTCAAAA
>JAHKKL010000144.1 GCA_020027635.1 Gammaproteobacteria bacterium | reverse complement strand
CCGGCGAGCGTACAGGGATGTATTCATAGCGTGTCAGGGAAGGATTTACCCGGCATGAGGCGTTACGTCACGGCTATGAGCCGGGTACGACGAGAAACTCCCCGGCAATAATTTCCGTGCCTTCGAGGTGATTGACCTTGAGCAGTTTATCTACCGTGGTCCGGTAATGCTGGGCAATCGCGCCCAGTGTGTCGCCCTGAAGAATCCGGTGACGGATCGACTGGATGCGTTCCTCCTCGGGCAGCCGGGCGAGACGCTCGCGGAAGACCCGTTCCCGCGCCTTCGGGATGAGCAGGATATTTGGCCTGTCGGGCGGGGTGATGAGCCGGAGGATACCGGGGTTGAGGCGCTTGAGTTCATCTTCGGTGGTCCCGGCGAGCCGCGCGGCCACCTGCAGATCGATCCGTCCTTGCGTGTCGACGCGGGTGAAGTAGTGCGCGTCGGGCAGGGGCGGCAGCGTGATGTGGTAGTCCGAGGGATGATTGATCACATTCCGCAGGGCGATCAGCTTGGGCACATAGCCCCGGGTTTCCTCCGGCAGCGGCAAATGCCAGAAATCGACCGGCTTTCCCTCGAGGCGGTTTTGCTCGACCGCACGTTGAACCCGCGCACTGCCCGCGTTATAGGCCGCCAGGGCCAGCAGCCAGTCGCCGAAGCATCGATGCAGCTGTGTCAGATAGTCGAGGGCGGCCTCGGTGGCGTCGATGACGTCCCGGCGGCCGTCATACCACCAGTTCTGGCTCAGGCCGAGATACGCGGCCGTGTCGGGCATGAACTGCCATAATCCGGCCGCCCCGACCGGTGAGGTGGCGTGCGGGTCGAAGGCGCTTTCCACGAATGGCAGCAATGCCAGTTCCGCCGGCAGTCCGCGTTGTTGCACGCGGTTCATGATGTGGAAAAGGTAGGGTTCGCCACGCTGCAATGCCCGCACGACGGCACCGGGATGCCGGTTGAAACTTGCCAGATAGTGTCGAATCGCCGGATCATTGCCTGTCGGCAGGGTGAAACCGCCGCGCAGGCGGTCCCAGATCTCGACGACAGGCGCCGTCCCCGCTTCAGTGTATTCGGACGGTGTATCGTCGGTGGGTGAGGTGAAATCCGTGAACAGATCCGCGGCACAGGAATCCGGCATGCGGGAACCGGCGCACTGCGGTCTTATCCATCCCATCGGATCGCCGGTCATGCCACGCCCTGTCGAGAGAGAAGCGATGCCGGCTACCGCGGATAGTGCCATGGCCAAGCCGGGCAGCCAGAGCAGTTTTGTCGTTGTCGTATTCATCGTGATGCAACTCCCAAGGTTTTGGTTCCTGGTTTTGCATTGCACACCCGGTCAACTATCACCGGCATCTGTCGGCATCCGCGCAACAGAATGATTCTCGCCCCTGGTAACTTCATGCTAGGCGCCTGCGGGCAGGAGATGAATTGTACGGAGGTCCTATAAACGCTGTTTCTCGTGACGCGACCCCGGAGTGAGAGACGGCCTGGAACAGGCGCGTGCGCCGCGAGATACCGATGCGGAGAATATGGCCTCCATGGACGATGCCGGCGACCAGCGGGCCGCCGCTGAGCTGCCTATGCTCTGCCGTCGCCTGCGGCCTGCCGAGCGATTACCGCGTGCCCGGGTTACAATGATGCCCGGCGCGTCTTGATGACGCGCCGCTTGAAACGCACGGGATGACTTTGCAGGCGGTACCCGGTTTTCCGGTGACGAACCACGCAGGCTGTTTTCCATCCGGGCCGGCGGAAAGGGCTCCGTGGTTTCCGAACGCTCGTACTTCACATCAACCCCGGTCAATGGGAGGCGAATCGCATGTCTGAATTCAGGAATGTAACGGTACTCAGAAAAGCCAATGTGTATTTTGACGGCGGGGTGACCAGCCGCACGCTGGTTTTCCCTGACGGTTCAAGAAAGACGCTTGGCGTCATGTTGCCGGGGGAATACGAATTCAACACGGACGACAAGGAAGTGATGGAGATTTTGAGCGGCAACCTGCAAGTTCTGATTCCGGGTGCCTCAGGGTGGAGAACCGTCACGGGGGGAGAAACGTTCGAGGTGCCTGCCGCTTCCAGGTTCAGTCTGAAGGTCAGCGGGATCACGGATTACTGCTGTTCCTTCATCAAGTGAACTCCGCGAACAAACACGCACATGCCCGTTACACGCCGCCACTTCCTCAAATGGTCCACTGTCTGGTGGTTGCTTGCCCGCGTGATACCCGCGCGTGCCGCCCGGCCGACACCGATACCGACGCCGGCAACGGGCGGCACCTTGGGGGCCTGGCTCGATACACTGATTCCCGCCGACGCAACTCCGAGCGCCACGCAGCTCGGTGTCGACAAATTGCTGCTCGCCGCCGCGCGCGATGACCGTGATTACCGGGTCTTGCTGACATTCGGGCGGATCTGGCTGGATTCAGAGGCCCGCAAACGCGGCGCTTCCGATTTCGCGGCACTGGACGTCGACGCCAGGGAAGCCGTCGCTGCCCGTGCCGAAGCGGCTCGCCCGGGTTCCGCGGAACGACGCTTTTTCGAAATCACGCGACAGGACGCCTTCACTCATTATTATCACCAGCCCGAGAGCTGGCCGGGACTGGGCTATGCCGGGCCGCCCCAGCCGCTGGGATATCTGGACTACACCCGGCCGCCCGCACGGCTACCGTGATGGAACAGTCGCGACACGACGTCGTGATCGTGGGTGCCGGTGCCGGCGGCGGTGCGGCCGCCTGGGCACTGTCGCGTCACGGGATCAAGGTGCTTGTGCTTGAGGCCGGGCCCGCGTTCAACCCTCTGCAGGATTACCGCCTGAGCCGCAATGACTGGGAACAGCTGGGCTTTCCCCACAAGCCCGGCTCCAGGGGAAAGCAGACCTTTGCGTCGTTGCAGGCGCTGGAGACGCGCTGGCAGGGACTGCGCTCCTGGAACCGCAACTTCGGCAACATCGTGGACGGCGCCCGGCGCGTCGCCCTGGCCTATCATCATGTGCGCGGCGTGGGGGGCAGCACCTTGCATTTCACCGGCGAGGCACAGCGTCTGCATCCCGCCGCCATGAAAATGCAGACTCGTTTCGGGGTCGCGGCGGACTGGCCGATCGATTATGCCGAGCTGGAGCCCTACTATTGCATGGCTGAGCGGCTCATCGGCGTGGCGGGACCGGCGGATGAGGCGGTGCGCGCGCGCAGCGAACCCTACCCGTTGCCGCCCCACCCGCCGAGTTATGCCAGCCAGAAACTCGCCGCGGGCTGCGGGAAACTCGGACTGCACTGGGTCGCCAACCCGGTGGCGGCACTGTCCGAGCCCTATGACGGCCGCCCCTCCTGCAACTACTGCTCGGGCTGTACATTTGGCTGCCCGCGTCTGGATAAAGGCAGCGTTGACGTCACCTTCCTGCGCAAGGCCGTGGCTAGCGGCTGTTGTACGATCCAGCCCGAATGCGCCGTCACCCGCGTCGAGGCTGGACCCGATGACCGGGTGGGCGCGGTGCATTATCTCGACGCCGGCGGCAAAGCCCGAACGGTCAGCGCCGCGGCGGTGATCATCGCCTGCGGGGCGGTCGAAACACCGCGACTGTTGCTTGTGTCCGAGAACCGCCATGCGCCGGAGGGTCTCGCCAACGAATCCGGTCTGGTGGGGAAGAATTTCATGGAGACGGTGTTCTGGACCAGCAGCGCTCTCCACCCGGAACCCCTCGGCAGTCAACGGGGGTTGCCCTCCGACAGCATCTGCTGGGACTTCAACGCCCCGGACGCCATCCCCGGGGTGATCGGCGGTTGCCGCTTCTCGCCGGGGACGGCGCAGGCCGAACTGCTCGATCCGGTCAGTTATGCACGGCGCGTGATCGGGGGCTGGGGCAGGTCGCACAAGGCGACCATGCGCGCGCGCTTCGGCCACGTGCTCTCGGTCGGCGCCATCGGCGAGAGCCTGCCCAATCCGGATTCCTACATCGATCTCGACCCGGCGGAAAAGGATGCCGCGGGCCTGCCGCTGGCGCGCCTGCACAGCCATCTGGAAGAGAGCGAGTTGCGCCGCCTTGAGTTCATGGCCAAGACCGCGCGCGAAATCCTGCACGCCGCCGGTGCGGAAGCGATCTTCGAGGAGTACGGCAATTACGACAGCTTCAATTCCACCCACGTCTTCGGCACCTGCCGCATGGGAAACGATCCGCACGAGTCAGTGGTGGATGCGCACTGCCGCAGCCATCGCTGGCGCAATCTGTTCATCGTGGATGCCAGTGTATTCCCGAGTTCGGGCGGCGGCGAGGCCCCATCGCTGACGATCGAGGCGCTCGCCATCCGCGCCGCCGACCACATCTCCCGGCTGATGGGGCAGGGGGTACTGTAAGCGGCAATTTCATGGTTTACTGATAGGCACTTCCCCGGCGGGAAATCGCCCGATGGAGATGTTCATATTGGCCGGCCCTACCATGCAAATGTTGCGAACACCTGATCGCGGTCTATACTTTTTCATGACAATCGTGTTGAGTGTATCGCCACGGAGGTGTTACAGTCGAAACCTGTTTTTCGGCAAGAGTGATGACTGATGCCGCTGAAAATAGGGTATAGCGCGAGGCTAATTAACTAAGGGACATCTGAACAAGTCATCCCCGCGGAAGCGGGGATCCAGTAACCCACTGATCCTGGGAAGGTTGGATTCCCGCCTTCGCGGGAATGACAGACTTAATCAGAACATCACTAATAAAAGGAGACCATGATGACGATATCGAAATGGATTGCCGTGCTACCCATCGCGCTGCTGGTTGCGGTCTCGACAGCAACCCTGGCCGGCGGACCATCCCTCACCGTGCATAGTGCAAGCATCAGTCTGAAGGTGGATACGCAGGCTTCCCTTGGAAGCCAGATTCAGAATGAATCCCTGGATACGAAAGGTCTCATCAACATTCTGCTGGGCAACTCCGTCAACGATCAGGTTGCGAATAACCTGAAACTCGTCCTGATTGTTCCGTGTAACAGCGATGGAGACCTTACCCCCATGTTCATCACTGTCTGGGATACGGCGAATTCCGGCGGCGTTGCTGCGGGTGCCGCCTACCTGCAGTTCGATAGTGACTTCACGCTGGTCGAACGGAACAAGGATGGGAACCTGAAGAAGGCCTCGACCTACGCGTGGCAGTTTGATGAGGGTGGCTTGTTTGGTGAGTACGAAGAAATGCAGGGCGCCTTCAGTTCCACCTTCAGTCAGCTGCCGAAGCAATTCGAGAGCAGCAGTATCTGCGTCAGTGGTGTCAAGTCCTCGGCTTTCACGGGCGAGGTCATCGTGGATAACGAGTTTG
>JAHKKL010000143.1 GCA_020027635.1 Gammaproteobacteria bacterium | reverse complement strand
TGCCTATGATGAACTGAATGATATTGTAGAACTGTGGGTGGATACCGCGCTGCAGCTCAGTGAGAAGAACCGCAGATTGATGGCCTATTTTGCGAGGGCTCAGACCAAGCGTTTCACCACGGCCGAGGGTTTGATCAACGAGGAAAGCTCCCAATCAGTTAGCAGATGAACTGGTTCTAGCCGATGTTCCGCAGGGCGAGCTCTTTTGCTCGCAGTTCACGAATCGCCTCGTAGACAGCATCCCGGATGGTGATAACACGTGCAACACCATTGCGGTGAAAATCATCTCTTTCAATATTTTGGGCGTCAAGGCTAAGCTGCACAAGCCGACTGAGGCCCATATACATGGCGGCGCCTTTCAACGCATGGGCGTAGTCTCTGAATAGCTGCCATTCACGGCCAGCAACAGCTTTCTCCATACCTTGAATATCCTGATGCGCATCCGTTCTGAAGTTATTGATCATCTCGGTTATGAAATTGTTGTTATTGTCGATCAGGCTAAGCAGATTGTCGAAGGCTGCTTCATCAACCAGGGGTGTTAGCTCGCCATCGGGCTCCGTACGGTCTTCCTGTACCTGGTCCGGTTTGCGGAAGCCCTCGTCATTAATTTTGATGCTTACGAGTGTTTCACGCAGTTTCGCCAGGGACACAGGTTTGGTCAGGAAGTAATCAATTCCCGCTGCCATGCAACTTCTCCTGCATTCCTCGGTTGCATCAGCCGTTAGAATAATGAACTTGACCAGTGGGTCACCGCCATTGGCCAGGCAGTACGCCTGGTACGCCTCGATTCCTCCAAGATCAGGCATATTTTTATCAATAATGACTGCGTCAAACTGGCTGTTTTCGAGTCTTAGAAGGGCCTCCTCACCGCCTTTTACCACAGTGCATCGGTGGCCAAGCTTTTCAAGCATGCGTTCCAGTACGATGCGATTGGTGGCATTGTCGTCGGCGATCAGTATGTTCAGCACCGGCAGATTGTCGGGTTTCTTCGTCTGGTGGTGGGCAATATGCAGGATGTCTTCTTCTGTGCCGTGCTTAGAGTACGCGGCATGCAGTGTGTTGAATAAAATGCGACTGTCCAGTGGTGATGTCAGATAATGAAGTCGATCGTGTATATCCGCGGTCACCACGGGCAAATATTCTTCGGAATTAATCACAATCACCGAAGATGTTTCAAAGAATCTGTTTTTTCGAATAGCGGACAGCAGTTCGTCCAGCATGTCCTTGTAAGGAACCGCGTCGAGGATCAATGCATCATAACCGCTGTATGCTGTGGTATCTTCGCTCAATACCTCTCCCGCCTGGTTGTCGCTGACTAGTTCGTTAAATGGTATATTCCACCTGCCGAGGTGGGTGGAAATCTCGCTGTCTGCAACGTGAGCTGGATGCACGTAGAGTACCTTGCAGCCATTTGTCCAGGATTGCTGGGTGGCGGTTTGCTTTTGCTCGCATACTTCGAAAGGCAGATCGAACCAGAATGTGCTGCCTGTATTGGGGGTGCTATGGACGGCTATACTGCCACCCATCAGTTTCACGAGATTCTTGCAGATCGTGGTGCCAAGTCCGGTACCGCCATAAGTCCTGGAGATGGAACTGCTGGCTTGGGTAAATGGCTCGAAAATGGCCTCCAGACGATCGGCTGGAATGCCCACTCCTGTATCAGCCACCTCGAATCTTATGATCATTCTTCCCTCTGAGGTGTCCTTCGGATGTACCCGGACGGAAATAAAGCCATGGTCGGTAAACTTCACAGCATTCCCAACAAGGTTGACAATGATCTGCTGCAACTTGTGGGGATCACCCTTGAGAAGATAGGGTGTTTTTGGATCTATGCACTCCTGTAGCTGGATCTGCTTGGTAATGACCTGAGGTTGGAAGATCCGCAGCGTGGTATTGATCAGTACATAGAGGTCGAACTCGATATTTTCCAGGGAGAGCTGTCCGGATTCGATCTTCGACAGATCCAGAATTTCGTTGATCTGGCGCGCCAGTGTTTGCCCGGAGGCATGAATAATATCGACAGATTCCTTGTCTTCCCGCGCCAGGGGTCTGGTCAGCAACAGATCCGTCATTCCTAGTATGCCATTCAGCGGTGTGCGGATCTCATGGGACATGCTCGACAAGAACTCACTCTTGGCCCGGCTCGCGGAATCGGCTTGCCTCAGTGCAGCATTGAGCCGGCGAATCAGTATGCCCGAATAGGCGGGGACGACCAGCAAAGTAATGGCCAGTCCGATCGCCAGTTCCCGGTTAGCGTCCCAGTAAGGGGTGATAGCGACAACCACGCCGAAACCCAGTAGCGATGCGGCGCTGGACAGGTAAAGGTATTTCTCGCCATAGCGGAAGCCGTTGCCTAGCGTAACCCAGAGAAACACGCCATACCAGGGCGCGCCCACGGGCCCGGTTAGGTACAACCCGTAGCTCAGGGCGGCAATATCACTAATAATTCCGATCACCCGCCTAGCTACCGATGCTTCTGGCCAGACGAGAGTCGTAATGAAAAGGGGCACGGCAGCGCCGAGGAATGACTGTATAAAAACCGTGCTGGTTGTCCACAGCTCTACGCCAGCTTCTATCGTCGGACGGTGGAGAAGCAAATAACCCAGAAATGTAAGTGAAATTACAATACGCAGTGCGCCCTGCTCCTGTTCCGGATTACCCGACCAGCCGATTACCCCTAGATAACGTTGTAGGGCACGACGTAAGGCGTTATCTAATGTTTTCTGTGGCTTATCGGGGGGCATTGGGATAAATTAGGCCATCATCGAGGAGGGTAATTTCCTTCACATCTATACGACTTATAACGACACAACTTGTAGGATGCTTTAGCTGAACGAACTACGCGGGGAAGTGGATGTGAAACTACAAGAAATTGTTTTTGAAGCAATTACACAAGAGATTCCATCGTCGTCAGGGACATTCTCGCTGCAAACTCCACTGGAAGAACTCGGGATAGACTCTCTGAAAGCAATCACCATACTGTACGAACTGGAAGACCGACTTAATATTGAGATACCCAATGACGTCTTCGATTCGATCAAGAACGTAGGCGATATCGTGCACCAGCTTCAACAGCTCACCGCCGGCAGTGATACCGCATGGCTGGAGGGGTAGTCGTTACTGGCCTGGGCTGTGTGTCCGGGCTCGGTATCGGGGTAGCTGATTTCTGGGCGGGGCTGGTAGAGGGTCGTTCCGCTATCGCTCCGCTTACCGGCATCGAGGATGACCTGAATATCAGAATCGGTGCCACCGTCAGGGGCTACAGGCCGGAAAATCATTTCATTGCCGATGATCTGTCACTTCTGGACCGTTTCTCCCAGTTCGCGGTGATTGCAGCACGCGAGGCCATGGCGGATGCGGGGCTTGCGCAGGACGAGTCTTGCGCGAGGCAAGCGGCGGCGGTCATCGGCACGGGTTGTGGCGGAAAGCAGACGGACGAGGAAACCTATACACAGCTTTACAGGAAAGGCAGGTTCCGCGCGCATCCGTTGACCATTCCCAAGGGCATGCCAAGCGCGGCAGCCAGCATGGTTAGCATGCACCTTGGTATCAAGGGCCCCGTTTTTTCAACCGCCAGCGCCTGTGCCTCAGGGGCGCATGCCATCTCCCAGGGCTGTCTGATGATAAAGGCAGGCATAGTCGATGTGGCCCTGGTTGGTGGCACAGATGCACCGTTTACCTACGGGTTGCTCAAGGCGTGGGAGGCTCTCCGGGTGGTCTCGGCTGATACCTGCCGCCCCTTCTCACAGAATCGCTCCGGTATCGTGTTGGGTGAGGGCGCGGGCATGATTGTGCTGGAATCTGAAGCGCATGCCAGGAAACGGCATGCAGGAATCTATGCCGAGCTCGCCGGCTGCGGTCTGTCCTCGGATGCCGGTCACATCACGCGCCCGGATACAAATGGAATCGTGAAGGCAATCGAATCCGCACTCAGCCATGCGGGCCTGGTGGCGGAACAAATCGCCTATATCAATGCGCACGGTACCGGCACCCAGGCCAATGATATTGCCGAAACCGAAGCACTGCACCGGGTCTTCGGGACACATGCTCGTGCGCTGGCCGTCTCGTCGACAAAATCGGTGCATGGTCATGCCTTGGGTGCATCGAGCGCCTTGGAATTCGTCGCCACGGCACTTGCCGTTCACCACGGTCTGGTACCACCGACTGCGAATTTCACAACGGCGGGGTATGGCTGCGACCTGGACTATGTGCCGAACACCGCCAGGAAGATGCCCGTCGAGGCGGCGTTGTCAAGCTCCTTTGCCTTTGGCGGCCTTAACGCCGTGCTTGCACTCAGGTCATATCCGTCCGAATTTGTCGCCTCAGTTTGAAGAGGTAATGGCTGTTGCCGTAGAACATCCCATTCAGAGGCGCGAACACCGCCTTGCAGAGCGAGAAGTAGTTGTTCCAATGGGTCAGCCTGTCGAGGTCGAAAACCGGGCCATACAGCTCGGGTATACTGCTCCAGAAACGCCGGTGCCAGACATCCAGCGTTCGCCAGTAGTTTAGCCCGTTGATGAACCAGCTGCCAGCCAGGTTGAAGTCTTCCGTATGTCGGGCAAGCTCATCATGTGGCCAGACGCGTCCGCCCGGAAAGTATAGCCCGATGCGGGTTTTCCCCGGGTCAAGCAATTGCGGTATGACCTGCCGGGATGTGATGAAGTGATGAAATGTTCTTCCCTCTGGTACCAGTAATCTCGCGATGCGCTGCATCATGGCGCGCATATTAATCACTTGCTCGAATACAGCGACCGAGATCACCAAGTCGTAGCTGTACTTGCCAAGGACCTCCAGCTCAGTATGGTCGAATGTCCCTTCAAGAAGGGTAAAGCGCCCGCTTCCCAGCGGATCGGCTGGGTTGCGCATGCGTGTTCTCAGATAGTCGATTTGCACCTTGCTCGGTGTGATGCTGACAATTTCGATCTCGGGGTACTGGTCCAGCAGGTAGGTTTCCAGTGAGCCGAAACCGCAGCCAATATTGAAGATCCGCTCCTTGCCTGCGATTTGCGCACGCTCCGCTATCAGTGAGAACTTGGCATGCTGAGCCTCTTCGAGAGAAACGCTCGAGTTGCATACGATTTCGGGTGTTGCGCCGTAGTAGCCCATGGAGTAGGCTCGATAGCGGCTATCCAGAAAGCTTTCAAAGAATTCGGGCCTTTCATCGTAGTGGCTTTCCATGAGCGCATCGGTCTCCTCCATGATTGCGCCCTCGTCGGTCGACATGCCGAGCTCGGCTAGTATGCTCGGCTTTTCAATATGCCGTTTGAATTCCCTTTCAAAGTAACGGCACAGCCGTTCTTCA
>JAHKKL010000142.1 GCA_020027635.1 Gammaproteobacteria bacterium | reverse complement strand
GCCCTGGCAACCTCTCTGAGTCCTCCCAGTTGTTTCAGCAGCAACTGGCGTCGTTTCGGACCGATTCCGACAATCTGCTCCAGCGGCGATGTTTTGCGTGACTTGGCGCGACGCTGGCGGTGGCCGGTGATCGCAAAGCGGTGCGCCTCGTCCCGGATTTGCTGGATCAGGTGCAGGGCCGGGGAGTTTGGCGACAGGCTGACCGACCGGGTTCGGCCGGGCATATATAGCGTCTCCAGGCCGGGTTGTATAGCGCCGAGTCAGCGCCTGCCCCATCGCGGCGTAATCATCGCCCGGCCGGATGTCCTGGATGTTGAACCGACGGTAATCGGATTTTATCGGGCCTTCACTCCCGAACACAACGCATGAGGCGACCGTCGATTCCCCCTGTGTATGGCTGATATCGAAGCATTCCATGCGCTCAGGCAATTCATCCAGGCCAAGCGCCTTCTTCAGTTCATCCAGCCGTCCCAGGTAGCCTTTACGCGTATTCAGAAACGCAGTGAGCGCCTCTTCGGCGTTATTGATTGCAAGCCTGAGCCAGCGGGCTCGCTCGTTGCGCACACCGGTGGTCAGTTTGACCCTGTGTCCTGCCTGCTCGCTGAGAACCTCCTGGATCAGGTCCGCATCCTCCGGCTTGTGGCTCAGCAGTAGTTCTGCCGGAATGCCCCGGCCCAGGTAATACTGGGTGATAAAGGCCGACAGGATCTCTTCATTGCCTGAATCACCCGGTACCCTGGGGTAGAAAACGGCATTGCCCAGATTGCGGCCTTTGCGGATAAAGAATACCTGCACGCAGGCATTGCCACCGTCTGTGGCACTGGCCAGGATGTCAAGATCTCCCCGCTCGTTGCTGACATATTGCCTTTCCTGCACCCGGCGCAGAGTCGCTATCTGATCGCGGTAACCGGCGGCCTTCTCGTATTCAAGCACGGCGGATGCCTTCTCCATGCGCGCCACCATGCCGTCGACCACGGCGCGATCACTGCCTTCCAGAAACATCACCGTGTTTCTCACGTCCTCGGCGTATTCTTCCGGGCTGATATAACCGACGCAGGGTGCGGTACAACGCTTGATCTGGTACTGCAGGCAGGGTCGGGAGCGGTTACTGAAGAAGCTGTCTTCGCACTGGCGAATCTTGAAGAGTTTCTGCAGCAGTTGAAGACTTTCTCTCACGGCACCGGCACCCGGATAAGGACCGAAATAGCTTCCCTTCCCGCGCTTCGCCCCGCGGTGAAAGGCCAGCCGTGGGAATTGCTGGTCGGTTGTCAGGTATATATACGGATAACTCTTGTCGTCGCGCAGGAGCACGTTGTAACGCGGCTGGAGGGTCTTGATTAGATTGTTTTCCAGCAGCAGCGCCTCGCCCTCGGTATTCGTGACCGTGATTTCGATGGCGGTGATCTGCGCCACCAGCGCGCGGATCTTGCTGCCGATACCGGTACGCCGGAAATAACTCGCCACGCGCTTCCTGAGGTTTCGTGCCTTGCCGACATAGAGTACCGTGCCCTCCCCGTCCAGCATGCGGTAAACCCCTGGCCTCGGGGTCAGGTTTTTCAGGTAGTCCTCGGCATCGAACATGGTGTTACTTCCGGACGTCCCGTTATCAAGATGCCCCGGACAATGGGACCGGGCGGGGTTCAACCAGCTCGCTGACACGCTGGAAAATGCCAGTGAACATTTCCCCGGTCAGACGACGTGTCTGGGTGTTATAGCGGCTGCAATGGTAGGAATCGACCAGAAGTTTTCCCTCAGTGAGTCGATAGTTGTGGCCGTGCCCGAACGGGTACGATGCGAGGCGCAGGCCCAATGCCCGCAATACCGCATCGTGCGCAATTTTACCGAGCCCTATAATGATCGATCCGCCGGGCAGCTGTGCCAGTTCGTTCTTGAGATAGCGATTGCACTGACGGATTTCATCGGGACGCGGCTTGTTTTGCGGTGGCAGGCATTTCACGGCATTGGTTATGCGGCAATTGTAGAGTACCAAGCCATCATCGTTCGCTGTCGATTCTGGCCGATTGCTGAAACCGAACTCGAAAAGCGTCCGGTAGAGCAGGATGCCGGCATAATCGCCGGTAAACGGGCGTCCGGTGGCATTGGCGCCGTGCATACCCGGCGCGAGGCCGACAATCAGCAGCTGCCCCCCGGGGTCACCGAAGGGGGCGACCGGAGCGCAATGATAATCGGGATATTTCTGGCCGGTTTGAACGAGGAAAGAGGATAAGCGGGGGCAGTCTTTGCAATCGGGGTTAAAGACCGATGTATTTGTCGCTGACATTCAGAGATTCTATAGTTCCGCTGCGCAGGTTGATGCGAACAATTTCGTGGCGGTTGGTATTGGCAATGTATAGGGTATTCCCGCTGAATGCCAGCCCGCCGGGTTCGCTCAGAGGATGCTTCACCTGGTAACTGGAAACAAGTGTATTATCAACTCTTATCTTTCTGATTTTATTGTTATATGTATCTGCAACCCATAACGACTTCTGAGTCTGGTCGGCCTTGATGTCGAGCGGGTACTGGAACCTCGCGGCCGACCCGATGCCGTCCTTATCCCCATAATCGAAGAGTCCCCTGCCGACCAGTGTTGTCACATGCCGTGTATTCAAGTCAATAGCACGGATGGCAGAGGACCCGGCATCTACCACGTAGAGCGTGTGCCCGATAATGCTCAATGCGGAGGGCTGTGCGAAGCAGGCGTTCCATGAAGCGCCGTCGACAAAGCCCTCCTCGCCGCTGCCCGCGAAGATTTCCAGCGTATTCGTGACGAGAGAGAGCGCCCAGATCTGATGCAGACCCGTCATGGCGATGTATAGCACATTGGCCTTGTACGCCAGACCGCTGGGGGAATTGAGGTCCACCTCGCGCGGATTGCCGAAATAATCACCTCCGGGTTTCAGCCCCATTGCTCCGGTTCCGGCCATGGTAACCACGTCATCGTTGCGAATGTTGATACGTCGAATAGCGTGGTTGCCAGTATCGGCGACATAGAGGAATTCGTCAGCAATCACCATTCCCTGGGGTGCATCGAACGCGGCGGAAAAACCGTTGCCATCGATGAATCCGGGGTTGCCATCGCCATACTGATGCAGTATGAGTCCCTGCGGCGACGTCGCCAGAACGCGATTGTGACCGCTGTCTGCGATGTAGACCCGGTTTTCGGTGGCGAGTATCTTGTCGGGGAAAGACAGCGGACGTGCCGGTTCGGACGCCTGTTTCAGGATGTAAGGTTCATGCAGCCCCGTGGCCGGTTCACCCGCCTTGGCGAGCAATGCACTGATTATCCGTTCCAGCTTGTCGCGGTTCCCTTCCCCTGAAATAGCGCCCACGATAATGCCCTGCGTGTCGATGACGCCCAGTGTCGGCCCCGAATGAATCCCGAAACGTTGCCATAGTCGGCAATCCGGATCATGGACCACTGGATGTCGGATGTGATTGCGGCTGATGGCATTGCGAACGTGCTCGGTGCTTCTCTCGGCCGGGAACCGCGGGCCATGAATGCCGATGACTACCAGTTCATTCGGGTATTTGTTCGCGAGGTAGTTAAGATCCGCGACAAGATGGAGGCAATGAAGCGAACAATAGGTATCAAAGTTAAGAAGGATAACCCTGCCTTTCTGCTCACTCAACCGGACCGGCTTGTCCACGTTGAACCAATGTAACTGCTCTGGAATCTCCGGGACGTGGTTTTGTTTTGCAACCATAGGAAACGCAACCTTGGGATGCTACTTGATCACCGTGCTACTGATAATTAAGCATGGCACAGGGCAGCCTGCCACACCGGATGGTGAATTCCTTGACCCATATCCCACTATTCCGGATAAGTGGCCGGGAATTGGCGACGACAGGTCGGGTGGTTTGGTCCGCGCGACGTGATGTCTTCCTCTCGGTCAGCCGTTTCAGGAAATCCCGGTTTCCTTGATGATGCCATGGCGGATGGCGTAGCGTGTCAGCTCCACATCGTTGCAAACACCCAGCTTTTCATGCAGCCGATAGCGAAGGGTGCTGGTGGTCTTTGGGCTGAGACAGAGCATCTCGGCTATATCCTTGTTCCTTATGCCCTGAATGATCATCATCATGACTTCCGCTTCCCGGTCCGAAAGCCGTTCCAGCGGCGTGCGGTTACGGTTTCTGAGGGACGTGAAGGCAACTCTCTCGGCGACATCTCGGGTAAGATACTGCTGGCCGCGATATACCGTATTGATGGCGTTGATAACCTCCATGACATCACATCCCTTGGTGAGGTAACCGGAGGCACCGGCTTCAAGCAGGCAGGTCGGGAATGGGATCTCTTCATGGACGGTTAAAGCAATGACACGGATTGCCGGAAACGAGGCGGTGATTCTGCGGGTTGCCTCCAGTCCGCCGATACCCGGCATGCTTATGTCCATCAGGACGATATCGGGTTTCTTGCTGCGGGCAACATCGATGGCCTGTTCCCCGTTGCACACCTCGGCGATAACATCAATGCCGTTTATATCGTTGAGTATTCGTTTGAGACAGGTACGGACCAGGTCATGGTCATCCACGATCATTACGTTGATCATCTTTAACACCCCTTTGGTGAAGTTCACTCCATTGAAACGATGATTATTGATTTTTGGCGAACACTATCACCAGCCAGGATTGCGAACAATCGGAAATGTCCTACAAATCATTCGGGTGCGTTTTAATGCGTAGCAAATGTGGCAATTGATAGATCAAATGGCGGAGAGGGAGGGATTCGAACCCCCGGACCCTTGCGGGTCAACGGTTTTCAAGACCGCCGCTTTCGACCACTCAGCCACCTCTCCATGCAGATTTGCCGTGATGCTCGGCAAGCATACCGGAACGCGGGATTCAATTTCCAGCCTAATGGTATGAATAGCCACATATTCCACGGGTTGCCGTTTGGCGGTGGTGTGGTTATCCTTGGAACCAGGCAAACATGTTGCTGTCTATAGCAACCGTTTGATAAAGGTCAACTCTCACGGAGGTTTTCTGCATGAGCATGCTTGATAAGACAGTTGTGGTATCGCAACCGTCGGTCCTGTCCACCAACAAGGTCATACGTAACACCTACACGCTGTTGTCCATGACGCTGCTGTTCAGCGCCCTTACGGCCGGCATCGCCGTCATGACCAACATGCCCTTCATCAACCCGATCATCACCCTGGTCGGCTATTTCGGCTTGCTGTTCCTGACGACCCGATTCCGCAACAGCGGTCTCGGCCTGCTGTTTGTGTTCGCCCTCACCGGGTTCATGGGACTGACGCTGGGCCCCATCATCAGTGCCTACCTGTCGCTGCAAAACGGCGGGCAGATCGTCATGACCGCCATGGGCGGCACCGGTGTGATCTTCCTCGGCCTATCCGGTTATGCACTTACCACACGAAAGGACTTCAGCTTCATCGGCGGTTTCCTGATGATCGGCATTCTGGTGGCCTTCCTGGCAGGTCTAGCGAGCCTGTTTCTCACCCTGCCCGGGCTGTCGCTGGCTGTCTCGGCGATGTTCATCCTGCTGATGTCCGGCATGATCCTGTACGAGACCAGCCAGATCATCCACGGGGGGGAAACCAACTACATCATGGCGACGGTG
>JAHKKL010000141.1 GCA_020027635.1 Gammaproteobacteria bacterium | reverse complement strand
ATCATCCTGTCCGCCAAAATGAGCGGTGTCCAGGACCTCATCTCGGTCTACCGGGAACTCGCAACCCGCTGTGACTATGCCCTGCACCTTGGGCTAACCGAGGCCGGCATGGGATCGAAAGGTATCGTGGCCTCGACGGCGGCGCTCGCCGTGCTGCTGCAGGAAGGCATCGGGGACACCATCCGCATCTCCCTCACACCGGAACCGGGCGGTGAGCGTACCCGTGAGGTCATGGTCGCCCAGGAATTGCTGCAGGCCATGCAACTGCGTCATTTCACTCCGGCGGTCGTAGCCTGTCCAGGATGCGGCCGCACCACCAGTCATTACTTCCAGCAGCTCGCCCGGGACATCCAGGACCATTTGCGCCGCCAGATGCCAGCATGGCGCAGCCACTATCCCGGCGTGGAGAAAATGACCGTCGCCGTCATGGGTTGCGTGGTCAACGGTCCTGGGGAGAGCAAACACGCGAACATCGGCATTAGTCTGCCGGGCACCGGCGAGATACCGGTCGCGCCTGTCTATGTGGACGGGGAAAAAACCGTTACCCTCAAGGGCGAGAACATCGCCCGGGATTTCCAGAAGCTGGTGGATGATTACGTGCAGCGCCGCTACGGTCCGCGGACGTCGGAGTGAAACCACTCAGGTAATGACTACCGGTGCCGGTTAAATACGACCCCTCCGGTCATATGAATCATGCCGTGGCGGGAGTACACGCAACCATTTATTACAGGCGCCACAGCCTGTATACGCCTATGGCTGTCATCTGTGCCGTGGATAGCCATCGCGGACAAGGATGGCACGGTCGCAGCGCAGGCCGAATTGCAACGGATTGCCAGTATGTTCAAGGGATCTGTGCCTGCGAACAGCGTAGACAAGGACCATTGGGTTCGCCGTACCTCGAAGCCGTAATAGTCTTGAAGCGATTGTGCGATAGACCGCTATCAGCTTGCCCCAGGGTATACGCCCTTGCCAATTTCCCGTTTCCTTCGGATGCGGGGAATGCCATCGTGGTGAGAACTGCAAAGGCAAAAACCACGATGGTGATGAAACCGAAAGAATTGAACCATCTCACCCACGGTGTATAACGCACTGTCGGTCACCCCTCGAAAAAATACCGGATTACCCGGGTACCATGGAATAGCAAGGCGCGTGATAACCGTACTATCGGCTGGACATGGTTGTTTCAAAGGTTCCGATAGCAGAAATGTGACGGCCCTCATGGCCGGGCAACCAATAATGAGCATGGGCCCGGTACCCGGTCGGGATCAGGCGGGACATCCCTGCGGACTTGATGTTTCCACCATGGACTTTTACCTCAAACTGGATATAAGCGGAAAGACCCTCGGTTTTCAGCAGAACTTTCCTCATTCTCTTGCTATATTCAGTCTTAAGGATTGAACTAATTAGTCGTTAAGCTGTTCGAGGCAAGTCCGGAATCTCGCTACGCTGGGGAAGTTGGTCATGAGAAATTCAAGAGAAAGGCGACACTCGCATGCCATTGTCACATTCCCTCTGGAAGACAGCGCACATGATTTTGTAACGTCGGAACGACGCAAGATGAGGGACCGTCGTCTGAGCAACCTTGAAGCCGAAGAGAGGCAGTTGCTGTTATCGGAGATGCCATGGCTGACCTTCTACAAGCTCACCTGAGGGAATCCACTGATACAATACAGGCGATCACATGATCGCCTTTTTTATGTATTGCACATTCTCCACACCCTGAACGAAAAATCGCCGTTGGACCCATCTCCGGCACGGACAGCTTGCACGGCACTACCAACGGCACTCCATGGCCGTTTTCTCCATGAAGATACTCCCGGCAGGGAGTTTTCCCCGGAAGGCAAATATGGAATTCTGTTGATCTGGATCAAGCAATAAACAACTATTGTTGCAACTTTGGTACTAAAATAACAAAAAAGGTTTATTTAATAGCACAAGAGGAGCGTATCAAGGCGGGATACGGAATGACGTCATGAGAGAAAGAAGGCATAAGGAGAGGCGCGATATTAGTCACGCATCATCGTTTATCGTCGTGGACATGAAGGGGCGGACAAGGTCAATAGATCGTCGCAGGGTTCCGGATCGGCGTCTAAACAATATTGTCGTCGAGTTTATCCCATTGGATGTTTATTACAATTCCAGCATCGAATGAAAAATCGTGAGACCGGCGTTATTCCCTCTCCCGGTGGGAGAGGGGATTTATGCAACGATGGGGATAACCCATAAACGCTGAAATCAGGCAGGTTTAATCTGCCCTCTCGCCCGCACCACGCGGAAAGCGACGCACCAGTCGTTGCAGTTGTGAAAGGCGGCGTGCAGGATCAGTTGGACGTCCATAGCGCAGCGCAATGAATACCTCTGCAATCCGGTTAACCTGTCGTTCGAGTTCAGGGTATGTGGTAACGATCCGGCGCGAGAAGTCCCGCGGTCCTTCAGTGGGCTGACGCCGTATGCCAAGGCGGGCCACGCGAGCGCAGAACCTTCGATAGGCGCGCAGTACCGGGTCGGAAGGCATCGGTTTTTTTATGAGCAACCACCCGGCGATCCCTAGAAGCAGGGTGCTGACCAGCAGTGCCAGCATCAAGATCATGTTCTGCCAGGAGGGCTGGCTGAAGCCAAGCGCGATCAGCACTTCCCGTTGCAGCTCCGGCCCATAGGACAGAACCCACTGGTCCCAGCTGTTGTTAACCGCATCAAGCGAGTAGCGCAGCCGGCGCCAACCGCGGGAAAACAGACTGTCTTCTCCCGTCTGAAAGCGTACCGGCGCACCCGAGGGTAGCGTACCCAGATCGAGGGCATGCTCGATGCGCTCAGGCGCCACGGCCAGGGTTGGATCGACACGCTCCCATCCCGTGTCCGGCAGCCATATCTCCGCCCAGGCGTGGGCGTCGGATTGACTGATCAGCCAGTAATCGCCCACCGGATTGTACTCGCCGCCCTGGTAACCGGTAACGACGCGGGCGGGTATGCCAGCGCTGCGCATCAGCATGACGAATGCGGCGGCATAATGCTCGCAGAATCCCCGGCGCGAAGAGAACAGGAATTCATCCAGCGGGTTCTCGCCCAGCAGCGGGGGGGTCAGGGTATAGACAAACGGTTCGCTGTGGAAATAGTCCAGGGCCATCTGTGCCACTTCGCGGTCGGTGTCGGCCTTGTCGCGCCAGCTTCGTGCCAGTGTCTGGACTCGCGCACTGAGTGCATCGGGCAGTTGCAGAGCCGCCTCCCTCAGTCGGGGATCAAGGGATCCAGTGCGGAAGCGGGGATACGAGATCACTTCATAGCGGGTGCGTTCGCGAAGCGTCAACTTCGACACCCATTGGAAACCGGACATGTTGATAGCTGGCACCGACACTTCTACCGGCACATCCAGACCGATCAGCCAGCGTGTGCTCTGACCCTCCAGCGTGATCGACTGGTGCACAGCCTCGCCTTCAGTCTGCATGGCAGGATTCACCACAGGCCGCAGCAATGCAGCCGTGTGGCCCGTCGACCAGGTCCGGCCATCGGTATGCCACAGCACTGGCCCCCGCCAGTAACGTTGCTGCGGTGACGGCACGGAACCGGAAAACTTCACCCGGAATACCGGAGCCTCGGACTGCACCAGCTCACTGATGGCTCCGGGGCTCATGCTGTCACTCAGGCCGGTCACTCCGGAATACGCATCTTTCGGCAATCCCCAGATCGGCCCGGTAATGCGCGGGAAAAAGACAAACAGCACCAGCATGACCGGCAATGCCTGGGCCAGCAGTACCGCGGCGAAACGCAGTTCTACGATGGCTGGGCGTACTGCCCGTGTTTGTGTGGCAATCGCAAGGGCCGTCGTGTTGACCACCGTCGCCGCCATCATATAGAGCGCAATGAGCGGCGTCTGGGTAAACAGGAAGTTGGTGATGACGAGGAAGTAATTCAGGAAGATCAGCAGCAGCACATCCCGCATACGGCGCAGCTCGAGCAGTTTCAGCGTCAGCATGACGACCAGCAGCGCCACGCCGGCATTCCTCCCCAACAGGGTGCTGTATTTAAGGAACACGCCGGCGGCACCCGCCAGCGTGGCCGCAAAAACCAGTGGGCGCGGCACCTTCCAGCCGGGGTGACGCAGCAGCAGAAAATGCGCGGCACCCAAGCCGAAGGCGAACATGGAGATCCACCATGGCAGGCGTGCGGCATGCGGCAGGACCACCAGCAACAGGGAGGCGAGCATCCACCGCTGCGCGTGCGCGGTTAAAGGCGCCTCGGATTTACGCAAGGATCTACTCAAAGCGTGCCAGCGCTTCCAGACAACGCTGTTTGTGGGCGTCACCGCTGGCAACAGCGACTTCCACACCGGGGATACGAAGGCCATAACATTGCCGGTTGTGGTCCACATCTAGCACCCACCGGCACAGCTGGCTCAGGCGGACCTCGGTATCCAGTGCATCAAGGTCCTGCCAGTCCAGCCAGATATCATCGGCACGGTCGCCGCCGAATTGCTTGACAAGTAGGGCTTGTTCACGGGCCACGGCCTTCCAGAACAGGTGGCGCGGCGAATCTCCCGGCCGGTAGGGCCGGAAGCCGGCAAAATCATCCACCCCCCTGCCCTTGTCACCGAACAAATTGGGTTTATAGGCAGTGCTTTGCGGCAGCGGGCATCGTGGCCCGGGACGCGGGTAGACCAGGCAATGCATGCGCAGTTCCACATGGGACCAGGCCCTGAAGAGACCCAGCGGATAACACGATGAGACCCTGCATCGCCCCAGCGCCAGGACGCCGCGCCGTGGGGTGTCGCGGTATAGCGTGACCAGACTTGTCTGTTGCGGACCCAAGTCGATGCTGACGGGTGGCTGGTTAGCAATCTCCAGGCGAATCCCGAAACGCGCATATTCACCGGGATTGGTCACCAGAATCTCGAAACCGGCACGCTCACCGGCGAATACCGGCCGGACCTTGCCAACGGCGAAACCCAGCATGACCAGGTTGCGATAGGTATGGAGAATGGAAACCATTGCCATGCTGCCCAGCAGAAAGGTGAACATGTGTCCGAGGCTGCTGTTGTAATTGATCGAACCGAACAGCATCACCAGCAACATGGCAGCGAACGCCAGCCCGGTGCCGGTAGGCAGGATAAAGACACGGGAACGGTCCAGATGCACCGGGCCATCCTCGGGTCCCAAACCCCGTGTAAAACGGGCCGGCCTAAAGCGTTGGCGTATTGTCAGCGTCTGCATGAAGTCTCACCGGTGATACACCCGAATCCGACGACGGGGTTTAACGCGTGATATTTTATTGCGTCCGCTGCTAGGGAACAGGGACCGATTCGAGAAACAAGCGCATCCGTTCCGTGACTGACAGGGCTCCGG
>JAHKKL010000140.1 GCA_020027635.1 Gammaproteobacteria bacterium | reverse complement strand
GCAGGGCCGGGAACGGACTGAACCGGTCTTTCACGATGCGCATGAGCGGCGCTACGGGCACCGGCTGGGCTCGCCGGTCGAACTGGTCAACATCCGCGCTAGCCTGCACGGTCGGCCGCCGGCCATTACCCTCCCGAAGCTGACGGACCGGGCCAAGGGTCCGGACAGGCCGCGCTACGTGCGCCTTGCCGGCTATGCGGATGAGGTGCCGGTGTGGCGGCGCGAGGGGCTGCAGGCCGGACAGCGCATCCGCGGCCCGGCCCTGATCACCGAGTCCGTTGCGACCACCTACCTGCCTGCCGGCTGGCACTGCCGTGTGGATGACACCGGTAATCTGCGGCTCGAACGGTAGGAGCCTGTCTCGTGATACAATGCCTGCCGAGTGGTTTTTCACAATAAATACCAGCTTCGCAAGGGCGCAAAGCGCGCGAAACTCACTGGCGTCTTTTCGTTAATGAAACCTCGAGAATTTGCATTTCCTGCGAGGTGCCGGCGCGTACCTGCGAGTGGCATTTTACGATTTTCATGCCGTGATTGAGGATTTTCCTGTGCCGTCGCGGTAACCGCGTAGTGGTGAACGGGCACTGTCTGGATAAACTTTTTGAGGCCAAATGGCATGATTGATACCTTTCTCGAATTCTTAAGTAACGGTGGTCTGACGCAATTGTCATGGGGCGGCGTGGTCCTCACGGGACTGGTGCTGACTCACGTGACGATCGCCGGCGTCACCATCTACCTGCACCGCCACCAGGCGCACCGCGCGCTCGACCTGCATCCCGCGGTCAGCCACTTCTTCCGCTTCTGGCTGTGGATGACAACCGGTATGGTGACGCGCGAGTGGGTCGCCGTGCATCGCAAACACCACGCGAAATGCGAAACACCCGAGGATCCCCACAGTCCCCAGGTGCTCGGCATTCGCAAGGTGCTGTGGCAGGGCTCGGAGCTGTACCGGCGGGAAACCGCCAACGCGGGGACCCTGGAACACTACGGGCACCTCACGCCAAACGACTGGCTGGAGCGGCGTCTCTACGCCCGCTTCCCCTGGCTGGGCATCACCCTGACGCTGTTGCTGGATATCGCGCTGTTCGGCAGCGTCGGCCTGGTGCTCTATGCGGTGCAGATGGTGTGGATTCCGTTCTGGGCCGCCGGTGTGATCAACGGCGTGGGCCACTGGTGGGGTTACCGCAACTTCGAGACCCCGGATGCCTCGCGCAACATCACCCCGCTTGCCATCCTCATCGGCGGCGAGGAACTGCATGCCAATCACCACGCCTTCCCGGCTTCGGCGCGCTTCTCCAGCAAGTGGTGGGAGTTCGACCTGGGATGGGTCTGGATCCGTCTGCTGGCGTTGCTCGGTCTGGCAAGGGTGAAGAAGGTCGCACCGCGGCCAGTGATCATCGCCGGCAAGCTCAGCATCGACCGGGATACCGTGCGGGCCGTGGTGGCCAACCGCATGCATGTCATGGCCAATTATGCCCGCGAGGTCATTCGGCCCGTGTTGAAACAGGAGCGCAAGCGCGCCGAAGGTTCCTGCAAGGGGGCGCTCAGGCGCGCCCGCGCCCTGCTGACCCGCGAGACCGCGCTGATCGACGAGGCCGCCCGCCAGCGCCTCGATGGCCTCCTCGCGCAGTTCAGCAACCTGCGGGTCGTCTACCACTACCGCCAGCAGCTGCAGTCGGTCTGGGCGCGCAAGGCGACCAGTCAGGAAATCTTGATTAAGGCGTTGCAGGACTGGTGTCTGCAGGCCGAGGCCACGGGTATCTCTTCACTGCAGGAGTTCGCCCGGCGGCTGCGAGGCTACAGCCTGCAGGCGACCTGACGCGGTGCGAGCAATAAAAAACCCGGCGTTGCCGGGTTTTTTATTGTCTGACGAGGCGGGGTCCGGTTACTTGATCTTGCTTTCCTTGTAGATCACATGCTTGCGGACCACCGGGTCGAATTTCTTGATTTCCATCTTTTCCGGCATGTTCCGCTTGTTCTTGGTCGTGGTGTAGAAGTGCCCGGTACCGGCGCTGGAGACGAGCTTGATCTTGTCACGCATGGCGATACTCCTTTAGATCTTTTCGCCGCGGGCGCGGATATCCGCCAGCACGGCGTCGATGCCCAGCTTGTCGATAATGCGCATGCCATTGCTGGAAACACGCAGCTTCACCCAGCGCTTCTCGCCTGCCACCCAGAAACGGTGTTCATGCAGATTGGGCAGGAAACGCCGCCGCGTCTTGTTATTGGCATGGGAGACGTTATTGCCGCTCAACGGCCGCTTTCCCGTGACCTGACATACTCTGGACATTGCTGAAATTCCTGATGGTTAAACGGAAATCCCCTCTTGAGGGAGCGCGCTTTATAGCAGTTTGACGTGTCGCCTGCAAGTCGCCGCTCAGGACCTGGCTTTGCTGCCCCGTCAGGCATTAAATATATAACTCTGATTATAAAGCAGTAATTTGTCTGGATGGGTTGCCCATGAATATCCCAAGGACTGGAATCGCAGTGGCCGTCGCAGGACAGGGATCGCCGCAATGACAGCAGGAAGGAACGCCATGCCCCTCACCAGCGTCCCTGGCGGGATACTCGGCATCGCCGGGCGAAGGGTAACTGGAAGGGAACCACAAATCTGCTGCCCCTGTCGTTACTTTGACTCGCCACTCTGGAACAGGTAGCCTCTGGAGCGGCAACGGCGTCGATTCCCGATTCCTCATTCTTGCCGGCATTCTGTGCTTCGCTACTGTATTTATCAGAACACGCGCGCCTGCGGCCGCCGCCTCGCGGTGCCTGTCCTGTTCATTGGCCTGTTTTGCCTCGGCATGCTGCCGTCCGCATCAGTCACGGCGGCCGAAATCCGCATACCGCTCAGGGTGCCGCTGGCGCTGCTACGCGAGCCGTTGATGGAATTGTCCGCGCAAACGCAGGAAGCACCCCGTGAGCTTTATCGCAAGGGTCCCTGCCGCTATTTCCAGGCCGGCAGTCCGGCACTCGAACAGCGTGCGGACGGACTGCACTTCGTCACGCACGTGGCCGGGCGGTGGGCGGTGGAAATCGCCGGGCGGTGCATCGGACCCTCTGCCTGGAGCGGCACGACCGACCTGGAACTGGTTCCCGTCGTGGGCGAGGATGCACGCCTGCGCCTGCGGATCAGCCGCAGCACGCTACGCGATGACGCTGGCAGAAATGCGCCGCTGCTCGGCTTCATCGTGAATCTGAGCAAGCGTTTCATCAACACACGCATCGAGGCATTCAGTTATGACCTGACCCCGCCGCGGGAGGAGGCCATGGCCCTGCTGCGCGACTGCGTACCCCCGGCGATCCTGCCAGCCATCGGGGAAGCCCTGAGCAGCCTGCATCTGGGGGACGCCGGTCTGGAGCCGGATACGGTGACGGTCCCGCTGATCCTGACGATTCCCGATGCCTGGCGTGAACCGCGTGCCGTCCCGGCGGTCGCACCGCTGGATGAAGCCGCCATCAGGTCGCTCGAACAGTCCTTCGAACCCCTGGATGCCTTTCTGGTGTTCGTCGTCAAGCGCGCCGGGGTGGAACTCACGGACCCCGAGCTGCGCGAGCGCCTGTTCGATATCTTGCTGGCGAGCCGCTACCGGCTGGTGGACATCCTTTCCGGCGAGGCCGAGGCCGTATCCGGCGATCCGCTGCGGGACCTGTTCATCGCGGATTGGGAGGACCTGCGCGCGCTGATCACCACGGCCGGGCAGCGGGGACTGATCAAGGGGCGCCTGCTGGAATACGCCCTGTTCATCAATGCCGGCGATGTGCTGCTCGCCATCGACCGGGAGGCTCCCGGCGTGGGCATGGTGATCACGGCGGACGGATTGCGCCGCCTGGCTCGCACCCTGCAGCCGGGTCTTACCGCGGATCCGTTGAAGTACGACCTGGAGGTGGACCCGGAACTGCGGCGGTTGTTCGACTTCGGCCCCGACGCACCGCCACCTCCGCCGTCGGTCCCCCCGCCACCGGCGTCGTCGTTGGGCGATCGCCTGCTCGCCCGCCTGTTCAGTCCGGCACATGCAAAGGAGGCTGCCGTCGATCCGGGAGCGGAACTCGGCAAGCGCCTCGATCACTGGATCCCCAGCAGCGAGCAATTAACCGACTATCGTGACGTAGTGGACAGCCTGCTGCGTCTTACCGCGGACCGGCAACTGCAGGCGGGGGAGCTGAAACCGGCCTATGCCGCCATCTACCGCCATCTGCTCCCGGCCACGGCGCTGATCGAGAGCTGCTGGCGTCAATTCGTGCGCGAGGGTGGCAAGGTGACCTTCCTGAAATCATCCGCCGGCAGCATCGGCATGATGCAGATCAATCAGTTCGTGTGGCGGGGGTTCTACAAGATGGAGCGGCTGAAATGGGATGTCCCCTACAACGTTCAGGCCGGTGCCGAAATTTTGTTGCGCTACCTGAAGGTCAATGCCATTCCGCTGGCGGAAAAGACGGGGGAACCCGACCATATCCCGCGGGCCACCTATTGTGTCTACAACGCCGGACCCAAGGCCGTCCGGCGCTTTCTGGACAGAAAGGGATCCGCCCGCGCCCGAGCCGTGGACGAACGCCTCTGGAAGCTGTATCAGGGAATCGCCGCCGGCGGGACGGTCGACCTGAAGCAGTGCGCGGTCGTCACCACGCCGGGTTAGAGGCAGCCACGCTCGGCCAGCGACACGCCGTCGCCGTCCCCGATGATGAAGTGATCCAGCACGCGGATATCCACCAGTGCCAGGGCATCGACCAGGCGGCGGGTGAGCTGCACATCCGCGCGGCTGGGTTCGGCCACGCCGGAGGGATGGTTGTGGGCGAGGATGACGGCCGCCGCGTTGTGATAGAGGGCGCGCTTGACGACTTCCCGCGGGTGTACGCTGGCGCCGTCGATGGTGCCGCGGAACAGCTCCTCGTAGCAGATCACCCGGTGGCGGTTATCGAGAAACAGGCAGGCGAATATTTCATGCGGCAGGTGACGCAGCCGGCTGGCGAGGTAGCGGCGGGTGACATCGGGATTCTCCAGCGGGTCCTCGCGCAGCAGCTGCTCGGCCAGGTGCCGCCGCGCCATTTCGAGTACGGCCTGCAGCTGGGCGTATTTGGCGACGCCCAGTCCATGTGTGGCGCAAAAGTGCCGGCGGTCCGCCTCCAGCAGCGCGCGCAGGCCGCCATAGGACTGCAGCAGCTCGCGTGCCAGGTCCACGGCGGTTTTCCCGCTCACCCCGGTGCGCAGGAAGATGGCCAGCAATTCCGCATCCGACAGCGCCTGCGGGCCGCGGTCGAGCAGTTTTTCACGCGGCCGTTCACTCACCGGCCAGTCCCTGATGGTTCCCATGACAACCTCCGTGTCGTCAACGTTGGAATA
>JAHKKL010000139.1 GCA_020027635.1 Gammaproteobacteria bacterium | reverse complement strand
GGGACCGGGGCGCGGGCGGTGTACTGGAACCGCCGCTATGAACCGGCCGTACAGGCACGTGACAAAACCATCGAGGCCGCTCTCGTAGATCAGGGTATCGAGGTCCGCAGCTTCAATGCGGCCCTGCTGTTCGAACCCTGGGAAGTGAAGCGCGGGAATGGCGGCCCTTACCGCGTCTTTACTCCGTACTCAAAGACCTGTCTGGCGCGCGACATGCCGCCACCGATGCAAGCGCCGCCCGGCCGGCTGCCGGCAATCCGGGGGCCGGCGTCCCTCGCTCTCGAGGAGCTGGGGCTTCTGCCGTCCAGGCCCTGGTACCGCGGGTTCGCATCCACCTGGTCGCCGGGCGAAAACGGCGCGTGGCGGCAACTGGAGCGCTTCATCGACACCGCCCTCGGCGACTATCCCGCAGGGCGCGACCGTTTGGACAGCTCCGGGACTTCACGGCTCTCGGCGCATCTGCACTTCGGCGAAGTCGGACCACGGCAGATCTGGCAAGCCCTCGAGCAGGTGCGCCTGCACGACCCGCAGGCCGGACGCCTGGCCGCGGTGGAGGCCTTTCAACGCCAGCTGCTGTGGCGGGAATTCGCTCACCACCTGCTGCACTATTTCCCCGCAACGCCAGAGGAGCCGCTGCACGCCAGATACCAGGAATTCCCCTGGCGTGAGGATCCCGACGGTCTGAATGCCTGGCAAAGCGGCCGGACCGGGATTCCGCTGGTCGATGCCGGCATGCGCGAGCTGTGGGCCACCGGCTTCATGCACAACCGGGCGCGCATGGTGGCGGCCTCGTTTCTGACCAAAAACCTCGGCCTGCACTGGCTTCATGGCGCCCGTTGGTTCTGGGACACCCTGGTCGACGCCGATCTGGCCAACAACACGCTGGGCTGGCAATGGGCCGCAGGCTGCGGCGCGGACGCGGCGCCCTATTTCCGCATCTTCAACCCGGTGCGCCAGGGCGAGCGCTTTGACCCCGAAGGCGCCTATGTTCGCCGCTGGGTGCCGGAACTGGCGCGACTGCCGAACCGCTATATCCACCGTCCCTGGGATACCCCGCCAGGCCTTCTGGTCAATGCCAGGCTGGTACCCGGGAACGATTACCCGCTACCGGTGGTCGATCTGGACACTTCGCGCAAGCAGGCGCTGGAACGCTATGCCGACTGGAAACGCCGGGCTGGATCACCGGATCGCCAACCGCCTGGGCGCCAGGAAACGGGAGGCGGTAGGTAAAGACAAATCCCGGTGAGTTTGTCTACGAGAAAGTGAACGATGTCACACACCATTCTGGCTCTGGAGGAGAATCCACACCTTGGCAGCGCCGCTGAGAGCGCCGGTGTAGCATCGCTGGCCGCGGTGGTAACATGCCGTCAATAACGGAATGCATCGATAATGAGAGGCTATCGAGACCTCCCGACAACCCCATTATGATCAAGGATACCGCCATGCGGTTTTTTTCATGGCAATCATCACCGGATCACCTCAGGAGCCGCTTGTGACAGAGTCCACTGGAAGCCATCGTCCACCAGAACATCCGCCGGTCGAGAGCGGACGCATCGGCGTCCTGCTGGTGAACCTCGGCACCCCCGACGCCCACGACACTGCTTCCGTGCGCCGCTACCTCGCCGAGTTCCTGTCCGACCGGCGCGTGATCGAACTGACGCCCTGGCTGTGGCAGCCGATCCTGCGCGGCTTCATTCTGCGCACCCGCCCCCCGCGGGTGGCCGAGGCTTATCACAAGATCTGGTTTAACGAGACCAACGAGTCGCCGCTGCGCTACTACACCCGCCGCCAGGCGGAACTGCTGGGCGAGCGCTTCGGCGACCGTGACCGCAGACTCCTCGTGAGCTGGGCCATGCGCTATGGCAATCCCGCCATCGCGGAGCAGATCGGCGCCTTGCACACGCAGGGCTGCGAGCGCGTGCTGATTGTTCCCTTGTATCCGCAATACAGCGCCTCCGCCACAGCCACGGTCAATGACCGGGTCTTCGAGACTCTCAAGACCATGCGCTGGCAGCCCGCGCTGCGCTGCCTGCCGCCCTATTACGATCACCCCGCCTATATCGAGGCCCTGGCGCAGACGATCGAGCAGCATCTCGCGGCGGACGAGCAGCGCCCCGAGGTGATCCTGGCCTCTTTCCATGGCCTGCCGCAGGAATATTTCGACAAAGGCGATCCCTATTACTGCCACTGCGCCAAGACCACCCGCCTGCTGCGCGAGCGGCTCGGTCTGGATGAACAGCGGCTGCGCATGACCTTTCAGTCACGCTTTGGTCCGAAGAAATGGCTGCATCCCTACACCGACAAGACCCTCAAGGCGCTGGCCCGCGAGGGCATCAGGCATCTTGCCGTGGTCATGCCGGGCTTTGCCGCCGACTGCCTGGAAACTCTCGAGGAGATGGGCATGCAGAACCGCGACCTGTTCCTCGCACATGGCGGCAGCCGCTACGATGTCATCCCCTGTCTCAATGATTCAGAGATCGGGATGCATATGCTGCACACCCTGGTCGGGCAGGAACTGGCCGGATGGATTACAGCCTAGGCGGGAAACGGCCTCGGAGGGGGCTCGGTTGTTGCGGCAAGTCTGGTTTTGAATCGGGGTATAAACTCTCATGAAGCAGCAAGCGTCGATGATGGAAACCGTTGTGATGCGGGCACCGGGAGGACCCGAAGTGCTGCGGCACCAGGAATTTCCCGTACCCGGAATCGAGCATGGCACGGATGTGCTGGTCCGGCTCAGGGCCGCCGGCCTCAATCCGGTCGATGCCAAACTCCGGCAAAACCCCGGCAGCTACTCGATGCCATTGCCGGTCGTGCTCGGCTTCGATGGCGCCGGTGTGGTAGAAGCAACCGGCAAGGCGGTAACCCGATTCGCCACCGGCGACGAGGTCTACTTCTGCCACCCGAGCTTCGGCGGGCGTTCCGGCTGTTACGCGCAGTACACGGTTGTGCCCGAAATCCTGCTGGCACGCAAACCAGCGCGTTTGACCTTCACCGAGGCCGCTGCCGTTCCCCTGGCGCTGATCACCGCATGGGAATCGCTGTTTGAGCGGGCCGGTGTACAGGCCGGCCAGAAGGTGCTCGTGCATGGCGGTGCCGGCGGGGTGGGCCACCTCGCCATCCAGCTGGCAAAACAGGCCGGGGCTGGTGTCTGCACGACCGTCAGTTCGCAGACCAAGGCAACGTTCGTGAACTCACTGGGCGCGGATGAGCACATCTTCTATCGTGTCGAGGATTTCGCACAGGCTGTGCTGCGCTGGAGTGATGGTCAAGGCGTCGATGTCGCGCTCGACACCGTGGGCGGACAAACCTTCGAACATACCTTTGCCGCCGTGGGCTACGGCGGCCGACTGGTCACGCTGTTGCAACCCGCATCCAGCACCAACTGGAGCGTTGCACGCCAGCGCAATCTGAGCATCGGTCTGGAGCTGATGCTGTCGCCGACTTACCTGGAGATTCCGCAGGCGCAACGGGCGCAGTCACGCATCCTCGAGGCGTGCGCATCGCGCTTTGAAAGCGGTGAACTCAGGGTCTGCGTGACGCAGACCTATCCCCTGAGGGACGCGGCGCAAGCCCATCATGATCTGGAGAGCGGTACGCAGATCGGAAAACTTGTCATGGAAATCGGGTGAATGGCGGGCGTAATTTATCCAGCAACGCCATCGCCGTTGTAGACTTCCTGACAGCCATCGCCTGATTTTCCGGTAATTCAGCTCCTCCCCGGATGCTCTTACTGAGATTACCGCTGTAAAACGACCGTTCTGTCCCGATCCAGGAATCATTCAATACCTTGGATCACGGCAAGCCATGCGTGTGCATATGTTTCCCATGCCCAGGCATACCCGGTGTACGAATCAGACGGCTCTTAAATATTCCGGATTATTGCCAATAATATTATCGAGCCGGCCTGATAGTGTCGTTGGAATCGAACCATGAGATCAAGGTGATCCTATGTCAGTTTATGGTTATGACCTGAGTAGTTGTGCGACATGCGCCTATTGGGGCGGATCAAGAAAGGCCGTCAACATGAGGGCCGGCATGAATGTCGATAACTACGAAACGGGACCCTGCGGCCATATCAACAGACGGGGTGTGCAGTGCAGTGAAAATGCCGTATGCCAGGATTACCTGAAGTGGTCTGTCATTAAAGACCATTCCCTGGAAATTATCACAGGGTAGAACCTGTCGGCCTCGACAGAATTCGATTCCACAAGAAACGCCATCACCTTTGCCGGCGGCACTGGACAGTACCGCCGTGTATCTCGTCAGCAGAAGATTCACGTAAATTTTCCCTGGAACATCCTGAATCGACACCGCCGTTTGCCTGCACAGGGCTGATGGAGAGGGTTGTTTTGAACCCGACTGGAACGTGAAGTAAACTTTGCCAGCGTCACGCATGTGACACCGTCATGACGTCTTCGGGACGAAGACGTCATAGCGATTCTATAGAGATCGCGACGACGGAATGATTCGATTATCCGCCACGATTCATCAAGAGCAGGAACGATCAGAATGAACCCGACCGATTACACGCCGATTGACTGCAGTTTGCACAGTGAATACGAGCTGGCCATCATGCACGGCACACGGCTGCAGGTAAGCTGGCGTGATGCGGAGGGTTCCCTCCGAATCGAGGTGCTTGTACCGGTCGATCTGCGTACCCGGCAAGGCGAGGAGTTTCTGGCGGCAATCGACCATGTCGGAAACGAACGGGAAATCAGGCTGGACCGCATTATGGGCAGCAAATGTCTCTGAAGCCGCTGGACCAGCGCTCGGGGATTACCCGGCGATCGCAATGACATCGACCTGACCACCATGATTAACGGGAGCCGGCAGTGACGGACGACAGCCATGACCTCGGGTTACTGCTGCGCTCCCGTGTCCCGCTGATCGTGGTGGAAGCCCGGGATGAGACAGGGGTCACGCGACTGTTCTCCACCCTGGCGCTGTGGCTCGCCATGCCGGTCATGGCATGGTCTGCGCCCAATGGCTTCATCGCATAGACTACGAATCGGCGCCCCAGCGTCATACGAGTGAACCGCGCCAGGCACTGGTCGGCGTGCAGGGTGGCAGCAAGAACCTCGCCGCCAAGGCCGTCTCTGGGATGTGGCGGCTCCCTCTGCTGCGACTCGATTTCGGCACGCTCAACAACAAGTTCTTTGGTGAAACCGAACGCAACCTTCGCGAAGCACTGAAGGCAGCCCAGGCCATGGCGTCCTGCGTATTGGGGATCGCCGAAATCGAAAAGGCCATCCTGAGCCTTTTCCAATGACAGATGAGCCTGAACGGGGGTCGTGATTCCAACGTGAAATGAGCCTGAAGGCGGTCGGGAGTTTGGGATCATCGGAGGATGATC
>JAHKKL010000138.1 GCA_020027635.1 Gammaproteobacteria bacterium | reverse complement strand
CCGCGCCGCTCCACATCGCCTCGAACACCTGCTTGGCGAGCTTGCCCGAGAGGGTGCCGTCCTCGATGCGCCGCAGCAGACCAGCCAGCGCCTCCGCGTCGACGGGGCTCTCGCCGATGTCCCTGCCGTCGCGGTTCAGTGCACCGGCCAGCTCGCCCGTCACCCAGTTGGCGGCCAGCTTGCCCAGGCCGCCCGAGGCGGCCACGGTGGCCTCGTAAAAATCCGCCAGTTCCCGGGTGGCGGTCAGCACCCCGGCCTCGTAGGCCGACAGGCCGTAGTCCGCCATGAAGCGCTGGCGCTTCGCATCCGGCAGTTCCGGAAGACCGGCCGCCACCGTCTCGAGAAACGCCGCGTCGATCTCCACCGGCAGCAGGTCCGGATCCGGGAAATAGCGGTAGTCGTTCGCCTCTTCCTTGGTCCGCATCGGCCGGGTTTCCTGCCTGCCGGGGTCGAACAGCCGGGTCTCCTGCACGACGCGGCCGCCGCCCTCGATCAGGGCGATCTGGCGCCCGACCTCGTAGTTGATGGCCTGCTCCACGAACCGGAATGAATTGATGTTCTTGATCTCGGTACGCGTCCCGAACGCCGCCTGCCCCCGCGGGCGCACGGAGACATTGGCATCGCAGCGGAACGAACCTTCCTGCATGTTGCCGTCGCAGATCTCCAGGTAGCGCACCAGCGCATGGATCTTCTTCATGTAGGCGACCGCCTCCTTCGCCGAACGCAGGTCCGGCTCCGAGACGATCTCCAGCAGCGGCGTGCCGGCGCGGTTGAGGTCGATCCCGGTCATGCCGTGGAAATCCTCGTGCAGCGACTTGCCGGCATCCTCCTCGAGGTGGGCGCGGGTGATGGCGATGCGCCGGCTGGTCTGCTCATCCGGCTCGATGTCGAGGTAACCGTGGTGCACGATGGGCAGCTCGTACTGGCTGATCTGGTAGCCCTTGGGCAGGTCGGGGTAGAAATAGTTCTTGCGCGCGAACACGCAGCGCGGCGCGACGGTGGCATGGATAGCCAGGCCGAAGCTGGCGGCCATGCGCACGGCCTCCGCGTTCAGCACCGGCAGCACGCCCGGCAGGCCGAGGTCCACGGCGCAGGCCTGGGTGTTGGGCGGCGCGCCGTAGCGGGTGGATGCCCCGGAGAAGATCTTGCTGCGCGTGGCGAGCTGGGCGTGTATCTCCAACCCGATGACCGTTTCCCATTCCATGTCAGTCACCGGCGCGGTTGCAGGGTGGTATCACGCGGTTCATGCGAAACCCTGCGGGCAGCGCAGGTGCCAGTCCGTGACCTGCTGGTACTGATGCCCGACGGCGAGCAGCCGCCCCTCCTCGAAGTAGTTGCCGATGAGTTGCAGTCCCACCGGCAGTCCGGCGGCGAAGCCGGCGGGGATGGACATACCCGGCAGCCCGGCGAGATTGACGGCGATGGTGTAGATGTCGGACAGGTACATGGTCACCGGATCATCGGCCTTCTCGCCCAGCCGGAAGGCGACGCCGGGCGAGGTCGGCCCCATGATGACGTCGACGCGTTCGAAGGCGCGCAGGAAATCCTCGCGGATCAGGCGCCGCACCTGCTGCGCCTTGAGATAGTAGGCATCGTAGTAGCCGGCCGACAGCGCATAGGTTCCGATCATGATGCGGCGTTTGACCTCGGCGCCGAATCCCTCGCCGCGCGAGCGTTTGTACAGGTCCTCCAGGTCGCGCGGATTTTCCGCCCGGTAGCCGTAGCGCACGCCGTCGAAACGCGAGAGGTTGGATGAGCATTCCGCGGGCGCGACCACGTAGTAGGCCGGCACCGACAGCGCGGTATTGGGCAAGCTGATGTCCACGAGGGTCGCGCCCAGCCGCTGGTACTCGGCCAGGGCCGCCTCGATCACCGCCGCCACCCCGCCGTCCAGCCCGGCGCCGAAATATTCCTTCGGCAGCCCGATGCGCAGACCCCGCAGGGAATCCGAGAGGCCGGCACGGTAGTCATCGACCGGCCGGTCCACGCTGGTTGAATCGCGCGGATCGAATCCGGCCATGGCCGCCAGCATCACGGCCGCATCCTCGGCCGTGCGCGCGAACGGTCCTCCCTGATCGAGGCTGGAGGCGAACGCGATCATGCCGTAACGCGACACGCGCCCGTAGGTGGGCTTGATGCCGGTGATGCCGCACAGGGCGGCCGGCTGACGGATCGAGCCGCCGGTGTCGGTGCCGGTGGCGACGGGGACCAGGCGCGCCGCCACCGCCGCGGCCGACCCGCCGGAAGAACCTCCGGGTACCGCGGCCGTGTCCCAGGGGTTTTTCACCGGGCCGTAGTAGCTCGTTTCGTTGGATGAGCCCATGGCGAATTCATCCATGTTGGTCTTGCCGATCATCACCGCGCCGGCGTCCTTCAGTCTCCGCGTCACGGTGGCGTCGTAGGGGGCCACGAAGTTGTCCAGCATGCGGGAGCCGCAACTGGTGCGCACCCCCTCGGTGCAGAAAATATCCTTATGGGCGAACGGGATGCCCGTGAGCGTCCCGGCCTCGCCGGCCTGGATGCGCCGGTCCGCCGCACGCGCGGCCGAGAGCGCCTGCTCGCCGGTCACGGTGATGAAGCTGTTGAGCTGCCCGTCCAGCGCCGCGACCCGCGCCAGGCAGGCGCGGGTGAGTTCTTCGCTGGAGAACTCGCCGCGCCCGAGGGCGGCGGACAGTTCAACGAGGGTTTTCTGGTGCATAAACGGATCGCGGTCGAATGGCGCTTACTTAAGGTAAGTAGCCTGGGTTGAACGGCAGTGACAACATCGCCGGGAGCGATGTTGGACAGCCGCAGGCTGGCCCGTAGGGCGGAGTCCATGGATGGACTCCGCAAACCCGGGTTTCACTGCGTTCAACCCAGGCTACCTCCCAACCCTGAGAAATAACCACGGAAACACGCGGAAGAGATAGAAACTGTCAGTGTATAGTCCGTGTTCTTCCGTGTGTTTCCGTGGCCAATTGTACGTTTATACAGACGATATCCCATAAATCAAGTGGCATTCGGGTCGGCATCCTGCCAGCGCTTTCAGCAGCGGGGGCGGCTTGCTGGCGGGTCCGGGTCGACCCGCGACGCCGCCGGTCACTCGATCACCCTGGGTACCAGGTACAGCCCGTCCTCGGTCAGGGGTGCGTTACGCAGGAATTTCTCGCGCTCATTCGGCTCGGTCACGACATCGGGCCGCAGGCGCTGCGTGGCCTCCAGCGGGTGGGCCAGCGGCTCCACGCCCGTCGTATCCACGCGGTTCAGCTGCTCGACGAAGGCCAGGATAGCGGACAGGTTGCGCGCATAGTCAGGGATAGCGTCCGCGTCGATGCCCAGGCGGGCGAGGTGAGCGATTTTTTCGACTTGCGCGGCTTCTAGCGCCATGCAGGGCTCCGGTGACTGCACGAGTGGTTCTCAACAGGGCCGCAAAGGTAGCACAATTGACTCCTTGCCCAAAGCTCCCCCCGTTGATAGATTACCCCACTTTGATGACGACCTACCTTTCCCGGACAAGGACTCCATGGTACTCAAAAGTTTATTCGGCCTGTTTTCAAACGACCTGTCTATCGACCTGGGCACCGCCAATACGCTGATTTACGTACGCGGTCAGGGGATCGTGCTGAACGAGCCTTCGGTGGTCGCCATACGCCAGGACCGCGGTCCGGGCGGTCCCAAGAGCATCGCCGCCGTGGGCATGGAAGCCAAGCTGATGCTGGGCCGCACCCCCGGAAACATCACCGCCATCCGGCCACTGAAAGACGGCGTGATCGCGGATTTCACCATCACCGAGAAGATGCTGCAGCACTTCATCCACAAGGTGCACGAATCGCGTTTCTTCAAACCGAGCCCGCGCGTCCTGATCTGCGTGCCCTGCGGCTCTACCCAGGTGGAACGCCGCGCCATCCGCGAGTCGGCCGCTGGCGCCGGCGCGCGCGAAGTCTACCTGATCGAGGAACCCATGGCCGCGGCCATCGGCGCCGGAATGCCGGTCAACGAGGCGCGTGGCTCCATGGTGCTCGACATCGGCGGCGGCACCTCGGAAGTGGCGGTTATCTCACTGAACGGCATCGTTTATTCATCATCGGTCCGCATCGGCGGCGACCGCTTCGACGATGCCATCATCAACTATGTGCGGCGCAACTACGGCACCCTGATCGGCGAGGCGACCGCGGAGCGCATCAAGCACGAGATCGGCTCCGCCTACCCCGGCAAGGAGGTCAAGGAGATCGAGGTGAAGGGGCGCAACCTCTCCCAGGGCATCCCCCGCGCCTTCACCCTGAACAGCAACGAAATCCTCGAATCCCTGCAGGAACCCCTGGCCGGCATCGTCGGAGCCGTGAAGACGGCGCTGGAGCAGACGCCGCCCGAACTGGGCGCCGATGTCGCCGAACGCGGTATCGTGCTCACCGGCGGGGGGGCGCTGCTGCGCGACATCGACCGCCTGCTGATGGAGGAAACCGGCCTGCCGGTGGTCGTGGCCGATGATCCGCTCACCTGTGTCGCGCGCGGCGGCGGTCGCGCCCTGGAAATGTTCGACGAGCGAGGCGGCGACGTCTTCACCGTGGAATAGCCGCGACAACCCCGTGCCGCCCTGACGTGGCAAATAAGCGAGAATAGCGGGCCAACCGCGGGGCGTGTTTTGCTTGCGGATCAGCACCACGTTATACAAGGGGTGATCCCATTAAACTGATTTTCACACAGGGTCCCTCGATTACGGCACGGCTGGTAGTGTTCGTGGCCCTGTCGGTCGTGCTGATGACGATGGACCATCGCCAGCTGCACATCGAGTCGGTGCGCGCCGGCCTGTCGGTGGTGATCTACCCGCTGCAGATGATCGTGGAACTGCCCGGCTCGGCCTATGGATGGTTCAGCGAATCCCTGGCCACGCGCCGCCAACTGCAAGAAGAAAACGCCAGCCTGCGCACCCAGATTCTGATGCTCAAGGCACAGGGTCAGAAACTGCAGTCACTGGAGGTCGAGAACATCCGCCTGCGCGAACTGCTCGACTCATCCTTCCAGGTCGGCCAGAAGATCCTGGTGGCGGAGCTGCTATCCGCCAATCTCGATCCCTACCAGCACCAGATCGTCATCAACAAGGGCGAACTGGACAATGTCTATGCGGGCCAGCCCCTGCTCGACGCCAACGGCGTAATGGGTCAGGTCGTGCATGTCGGGCCCTACACCTCAACCGCCCTGTTGATCACCGATACCTCGCATGCGATCCCTGTGCAGGTCAACCGCAACGGCATGCGGACCATCGCCATCGGCAGCGGCACCATCAACCGGCTGGATCTGCCCTACATTTCGAACAATGCCGACGTACGCCCCGGTGACCTCCTGACCACATCCGGACTGGGCGGCAAGTTCCCGCCCGGCTATCCGGTGGCCATCGTCGAAGCCAT
>JAHKKL010000431.1 GCA_020027635.1 Gammaproteobacteria bacterium | reverse complement strand
ACAACGGGTGTAGGGTGCGCCGTGCGCACCGTTGGCTGGTGCGTCGGCCGATGTGCCCCGCGCACCGTTGATCGGTGCGCACGGCGCACCCTACCTGGCGGATTTTCTGCAACGCTGGGGTTCAGTCGATAGTCAGGGTATCGGGTATGACCACGGCGCGGCAGGCGGCGGCGATTTCGGCGTAGACGGGGGCGGGGTCTTTTTCGTAGCGGCGCGAGAAATGGAACGGCACCAGCCGGGCGACGCCGGCGGCCTCGGCGATCTCGGCGCAGGCGCGGGTGGTGAGGTGGGCGGTGCGCGCGGCGTGCGCCGCGTCGGCCTCGCGGAAGGTCGACTCGCAGAACAGGGTGTGGGCGCCGCGCGCCAGCGCGGTCACGCGGGCGCGGTTCTCCGGGCTGTCGGCAAAGTCCGTGGCATAGACCAGCGTCTTGCCGGAGCTGATGATAATAAGCTCCGCCGCCAGCGCCTGCGCGGTCTCGCCCGTGCCGTCCGGCAGCGCGATGCGCGACTCGCCCTCCCCCGCCTGCACACAGCGCTTCAGCTCGCCCAGCCACGGACCCGGCGGCAGTCCCCGCGCCCGCAGGCGGTCCTTGCGGATGTTGAGCGTCCGTGCGGGCTCCAAGGCATAGGCCAGCACCGGCGAGACGTGCTCCAGGGTGACGGCGCGCACGCGAAAGCCCGGCTCCTCGAGCACTACCCCGTCCGCTGCCGGGCGATCCTCCAGCGGCGTGCCGCCGGGGCGCCCGCCCTGCAACGCAACGCGGAGCAGACGCTCGCCGCGCAGCTCGACCACCTCGAAGCGCGGGCCGCGCTCGCCCACGCGGTCCCAGAGGATGCCGCGCATGAGGCCGTCGATGTTGGCGGCCAGGCCCGGCGGGCCGTAGAGCCGGCAGAGCGTCGCCTCCCCGATGCGCGCGCGCAGCAGCCAGAGAAACCCGGCGATGTGGTCGATGTGCGCGTGGGTGATGAACACATCGCTCACCTGGTGGGCGACGCGCGCCGGCAGCCGCGTCCCCTCGCCGAGGTCGAACAGCAGGCTGCGCCGCCGGTGGCGCAGGCGCACGTGCAGTAGCGGGTCGCCGAAGACGCCGTTGACCAGGCAGACACTCAGCATCCCCACCCGGCCGACCGGCCGCGGCCCGGTCACCGCGGCATAGGGCGCGTGCGGAACGAGATCCGGCGGCGGCAGGTAACCGAACCGGTCCGCGGTGAAACGCACGGCGCTGCCGAGGCGCCCGTGAGGGCCACGACTTCGCCCAGGGCGAGCGTGCGCTCGCCATCCAGCAGCGCGATCTGACGCCCGCTCCAGGCGCCGGGGGCATCGAGCGGCGGCGGCGTACCGGTCAGCTGCAGCCGGCCGGTGTCGAGTACACGTTCCTCGGCCCCCGTCAGGTACGCCTCCCACAGGCCGGTGCGCCGGCATGCCCGCGATCGCTGGCCGGGGTGGGTCGCCTGCTCCGCCGCAGGCACGGCGTAGACATCGACGGACAATGCGCGCAGTTCCTGCCGCAACGGCACCGGCCGGTCTGCTCGGGCCAGCAGCAGCACCGCCTCGATGCGCGCCGCCTCAACCATGGCGGGCAGCAGTTCCGCGCCGGACACGCCGCGCACCACCCCGGGTCCGTCCACCAGCAGCACGCCGCCCTCGACCGTCCGCGCCAGCCGCCGCAGCGCCTCGACCAACGGCAGGCGGAAGCGACCCGCATCCAGGGTGCAAAGCGCTTCCATGCCTTCCGGCACCCAGACCTCGCCCTCCCGGCGGCCCAGACACACGGCGCCGGGCACGCCGAACAGGGGCGAGCCGGGATCGGCGCCGAGGCAGCGGCAGGTGCGCCCGGCGCGCGCGAGTGCGGCTGCCAGAGCATCGACCAGCGTGGACTTGCCGACGCCCGGCGGACCGGCCAGCAGCACCCGCCGGTCGGTGCCGAGCACGGCCTCGATCAACGCCGTCGGATCGGCGGGCAGCCACGGCGGGAAATCAGGATGCAAGCTCGGGTTCGTCACCCCCTGATCATGGCATAAACGGGGGCATGCTGAAGTCATGCGCGGTGGCTGTGGCGGCGCGGCGCCTGCAAAAAACGGAATGTCCCCGTTTACCGCCGGGCGGCGGCAAGCCGAGGCGGTCAGAGGTGAAACCCCTGTGGTCCCGTCAGTAGGGGCTGATATTCAGCAGATAATCCAGCTGCGCCTGCTGCTGCTCGAGATCGCGTTCCAGGGCGGTGATATCGTTGTTCGTGGCATGGATATCCCTTTCGATATTGCCGACATCGTAGAGCAGCAGCACGCGCTGATCGCTCGTCAGTCCCTGCTGGATCATGTCCGTGAGCTTGTCCTGCCGGTCCGCTTCCAGGGACTGGATCGCCTGCTGTTTGCTCTGGATCAGTGAATGGGTGCTGTTCACCTCGGAGCGCGCCGAGTAAATGTCGCGGCCGGTGTTATAGGCGGCGCGGAATGCCCGTTCCGTCTCGGCGGGGCACACCGCGGCATAGGCGTGGCCCGAATCACCCAGGCGATAGCCGTTCGCCGGCACGCAGTACTGCACCAGACCTTCCCTGCGGCCGGCCTGGTAGGCGTCCAGGTCCGGCACCACGTGATAGCTGGCGCAGTCCTCGCGATAGGTGCCGACGGCGGCGGCCGATTTTCCCTGCGCCCCGTCCTGAAAGCCGATCAGCCGCCAGTCCGCGACCAGGCATTCGTCCTTGTCCATGGTCGCGCAGCCTGCGGCCGACAGGAGGATCAGGAGCATCGCCGATGGCCCCGGCACCCGCCGTGCCATTGTCGCAATCCGCTGGATTGTGTTCACCATAGTGCTTTCCACCCTGCTTGCATGAAGCCAGACCCACCGTTGTAGTCCCGCCGCACGACCTTCCACGCTATCGCGGCTCACAGGATTAACGGCAATTATCGGTACTTCCTTATGAATCAACGGGGTCAGAGGTGCGGGATGCGGTGTGGTTCCGCTTTGTCCAGCGCGCGGTACGAGTAATGCCCCTGGCAGGCTGTTGAATACTTCGTCGGCGTTATGCTAACCAACTGGAAACGACGGCGGTGTAATCAACCGGGTTGCGAATTTATGAACGGCGCATCGGTTTCAGGTCAGACGGCCGGACGCCCGCCGGGCGCCGGTACTCGCCATGGCATGTTCGATGACGTGCATGGCGACATCCACCGCGGTCTTGAGCAGCAGGAGCAGGACCAGCGTGAGCGTGTTATCGCCGGCGAAGCGGCTGCCCAGCAGGATCATGAGGTTCATGGGGATGATGCGCATGTAGGGGAAGAAC
>JAHKKL010000430.1 GCA_020027635.1 Gammaproteobacteria bacterium | reverse complement strand
TATGTGCAATTCAAATTTCAGATTACCCGCCACCCTGATCCGGTCCGGATCGGCGCCCAGCGACCGGAAGCGCTCCGCATCGAGTGGTGTCCGTGCGGCGATCTGTGTGACGGTCTCGAGCGTCTTGCCGATCAGCTTGCGGAAACGCCGGTATCCGGCCAGCGACTTATCCGAGAGGCGGGCGTTGACCAGCAACAGCGGAATGTTCTTCCGGCGGCAGACCCGGAACAGGTTCGGCCACAGTTCGGTTTCCATGACGATGGCCAGCCGCGGGCGGACGCGGTCGATGAAACGCGACACCACATCGGGCAGGTCATACGGGGCATAGACGTGCGCGACCTCGCCATCGAACAGTTCCGCGACATGTGCCGCGCCGGTGGCCGTGACCGTCGTCATCAGGATCGAATACTCCGGATACCGGTCGAGCAACGCCCTGATCATGGACTCGGCCGCCTGGACCTCGCCCACGGACACGGCGTGCACCCAGATGACCCGTTCCCCCACGGCGGGATGTATGGCGCCGAACCGTTCCGTCCAGCATTGCCGATACTCCGGAGAACGCAGTCCGCGCCACGCAAGGTTTATCAGCACCAGGGGCGCCAGCAGGTAGAGCAGGGCTGTATAGAGCGCTCTCACGCGGGGTCGGTATGCCTCGTGTCGAGAGTGTGGAGCAGTATTCCCGTCCTGCCGCCCACGTACCTAGTGAGAATCACGATGTTCATGACACTGTATACAGTCTTCATCTGTGATTGAATGGCCACGGAATCCACGGAAGAACACGGAAAGATTTCGATTGCGATTATGCCGTGTGTTTCGAAGTACAGGTAGGTACACGTGTCGCGGGAGGACAGGATGCCCGTAGCGACCGCAGGAGGTAGGGGCAGTTACCGAGGAAGCCGGGAGCGACTCGTGGTGATAGTAACATGGCGGCAAAACCAACGGGGGCGCATCATGCATCAGGTAACGCTCAATAGCCATGGTCACGCAGCCAGTTCAGGTACAGCGACACGCCTTCCTCGAGGGAACGGAACGGCTTTGCCGATGTTGAAGATCCCGGACCGGTCGGCATGGTCCAGAAACCAGAGGTTGACGTCCACGACGTCGCCCACGTAAACAAAGTCGCGTCGCTGCTCGCCGTCGGCATAGCCGTCACAGCCCCCGAAGAGGCGCGGATTTTCACCGTGGTCGAGCTGCCGGCTGATGTGCCAGGCGACACTGGCCATGCCGCCCTTGTGCTGTTCACGGGGACCGTACACGTTGAAATAGCGGAAACCGGCGACCTGGCTCCCGGCCGTGGGCAGGATCCGCCGCACCTGCTGGTCGAACAGGAACTTGGAATAGCCGTAGGCATTGAGGGGGGCTTCATTGTCGCGGGTTTCGCGGAAGGCATCACCGGCACCGTACACCGACGCCGACGAGGCATACAGAAACGCCGCGTCATTCTCGAGGCAGAACTGCAGCAGCCGCCGGGAGTAGGTGTAGTTGTTTTTCATCAGATAGCGGCCATCCGGCTCCGTGGTGCTGGAACAGGCACCCTCGTGGAAAACCGCCTCCACCGGTTCCGCCAGCCCCGTCCCGCCAGGCAGCATGCCGAGGAAGTCGTCCTTGTCGATGAAATCGAGAATCTCGCAATCGGCGAGATTGCGGAATTTTGCGCCGTCTGTCAGGTCGTCCACCACCAGAATATCTTCGCGGCCCCGTTCATTGAGCCCCTTGACGATATTGCTGCCGATGAACCCGGCCCCGCCCGTGACGATGATCATTCAGCCCGCCGCCGGATGGTCTCGATCATCGCGCTGGTCGAGCAGCCGTCCTCGTAGCCCAGCACCACGACTTCGCCGCCATGGCGAGTCACGCAGTCGAAGCCGGCGATCTGTTCCGGGCGGTAATCACCACCCTTGACCAGCAGGTCGGGACGGATCTCGCCGATCAGGCGCTCCGGCGTATCCTCTGAAAACGGAACGACCCAGTCGACGCTCTCCAGGCCCGCCAGCACCGCCATACGCCGCCCCAGCGGATTGAGCGGCCGGCCGTTTCCCTTGAGCCGCGTGACGGAGGCATCGTCATTCACCGCGACGATCAACCGGTCGCCCAGGCGCCTTGCCTCGCGCAGACAGGCGACGTGGCCCGCATGCAGGAGATCGAAGCAGCCATTGGTCATGACGATGCGCTCGCCGCGCGCACGGGCATCGGCGACCGCGACCAGCAACTGCTCCCGGGTCAGTACCCCGTAACCGGCGCCCGGCCCGCGCTGCACGGCACGCTGCAACTCGGGCAGGGAGACGCTGGCCGTGCCGAGCTTGCCCACCACGATGCCGGCGGCGAGATTGGCCAGCGCGGTCGCCTGCGGCAGATCCTCGCCGGCGGCGAGCGCCGCGGCCAGCACCGCGATGACCGTATCGCCCGCGCCCGTGACATCGTAGACCTCGCGCGCCTCGGCCGGCCGGTGCAGCGGCTCTTCATCACGACGCAGCAGGGTCATGCCCTGTTCGCCGCGCGTCACCAGCAGGGCCCCGATACCATCGCGGGCAAGCAGGGCGCGGCCGCTTTCCCGCAGAGCCTGTTCATCGGCGCACGGGCCCGCCGCGAGCTCGAATTCGGCGAGATTGGGGGTGACGATGCTCGCCCCCCGGTAGCGGGAGAAATCGGGTGCCTTCGGATCGACCAGCACCGGTTTGCCCGCCTCTCGCGCGGCCGCGATCAGGCCGGCAACATCGGTCAGCGTGCCCTTGCCGTAATCCGAGAGCACCACGACATCGCACTCCGCCAGCCCGCGGCGGAACTCGCAGAGCAGGCGGCCGGCGTCGAAGTTCTGAAAGTCGTCCTCGAAATCGAGGCGGATCAGTTGCTGATGACGGCTGATCACCCGCAGCTTGGTCACCGTGGAGGTATTCGTGAGCTTCTGGAAACGGCAGTCGACGCCGGCCGCGGCGAGCTGCGCCTCGATCGAGCCGGCGGCCTCATCGTCGCCGGTCACGCCGAGCAGCCGGGTGCGGCTGCCAAGCACCGCGGTATTGACCGCCACGTTGGCGGCACCGCCCGGTCGTTCCTCGGACTTTCCGACGTGCACCACCGGCACC
>JAHKKL010000137.1 GCA_020027635.1 Gammaproteobacteria bacterium | reverse complement strand
CCTGTCGGTCGATTACTATCAACAGGACACCATCGTCAACTCATCGGGGGGTAGCTTGCAAACGAAACCCAGTAATTTTTTCAGGATCCAGCCCAGCATCGCCTGGCGATGGCAACCGGAGTGGACACTGGCCGGTGAGTACCAGTATTCCGAAAGTGGAAACGACAATTCCGATTCGGCCACGCAGAATGCAGCCTATTTGACGCTTACCTATCGACCGACTAAGATATTCACCTCTCGTTAACCCCTTATTTTCTCGGTATTTTTGCATACGAACTGAATACCTGACACTCCAATCACTGTTGGACGAAACATACATGGCCGAACTCGCACTCGAACAGACACTGGATCTCGGGGATTACCTTGCCGCCTTCCGCCGCCGGCGGGGCATGATCGTAATCATTGCCGGGATTGTTTTCATCGTGGGAATGATCACCGCCTTTGTCTGGCCGCCCACCTATGCCTCGTCGGCCACCATCCTGATCGAGGAGCAGGAAATTCCGTCGGAGCTGATCCAGTCCACGGTCACCAGCTATGCCTCGGAGCGTATCCAGGTCATCAGCCAGCGCGTCATGACCCGCAGTAATCTTCTGGAAATCATTGATAAATACGGTTTGTATCAGAGTAAGCGCAAACGCGAAACGACCGAAGAAGTTCTTGCCGACATGCGTGATGACATCAAGCTCGACATGATCAATGCAGATGTGATGGATCCGCGCACCGGCCGCCCGACGGCCGCCACCATCGCCTTCACGGTCGGTTTTAAAGGTAAAGACCCCCAACTGGTGCAGAAAGTCGCCAACGAACTCACGACGCTGTATTTGAACGAGAACCTGCGGACCCGCACCCAGAAGGCGGAGGAAACCACTACCTTCCTGACGGAAGAATCCAAGCGCCTGAGCGCGGAAATCTCCCGCCTCGAAACCTCCCTGGCGGAATTCAAGGAAAAGCACGCCAACCAGTTGCCTGAACTGAGGGAACTGAACACACAGGTTCTCCAGCGTACTGAAACCGAGATCAGCGATACCGACACACAATTACGCTCGCTGGATGAGCGGAAAACCTATCTGGAAGGACAATTGGCTATCCTCGACCCCTACGGTTCAGGCACTGTACAGAGTCCGGCAGCCAGACTGACGGCATTGCGCACGGAATACATCAGTTATGCCAGCCGTTATTCACCCGGTCACCCGGATGTGGTCAGCCGGAAGCGGGAAATCGAGGCACTGGAGAAGGAAACTGGCATCACCGAAACATCATCAGAGAAACGTGCGCGGCTGGATGCGCTGCGCAAGGAACTGGTTATCGCGGAAAAAAACTACACGGATGAACATCCGGACGTGAAAAGCCTGAAACGGCAGATCGCTTCACTGGAAGAAGAACTCCGGAACCCGTCGCCCGCAGCGGCACCGAAATCCGCGCCGGCGAACCCGGACAATCCCGCCTATGTCGGTCTTCAAGCGCAACTGGAAGCCGCCGACAGCGAAATTCGATCGCTCAAAACCAAGCGATCACAGCTCAGCGACAAGCTCGCCGAATACGAACAACGCCTGCTTAAGACACCCCAGGTAGAACGTGAATACCGGGGACTCGTCCGTGATTTTGATAATACAACCAAACGCTACCAGGAGATCAAGGACAAGCAGATGTCGGCGGAAGTTGCGCAGTCCATGGAAAAGGAGCGCAAGGGCGAGAAATTCACCCTGATCGACCCCGCCATCCTGCCGGAAGAACCCATCAGTCCGAACCGTCCCGCCATCATGTTCCTGTCCCTGGTCCTCGCGCTGGGCGCAGGCATCGGGTCGGCGGCCGCGGCGGAAAGCATGGACTCCGCGGTCAGGGGCGCCAAGGGCGTGATTTCCATTCTCAATACGGCGCCGCTGGCGGTCATACCCTATCTCGCCAGTGACGCGGATATCGGTCGCCAGAAGAAACGGGGGTGGCTCGTGATCGCCGCGGTACTCGGGGGATTCATCCTTGTCCTGCTGTTGATCCATTTCCTGTACTCACCGCTGGATGTACTGTGGTTCCGGGGGTTGAGGAAGATGGATAACATCGTGGGTGGTTAAATTCTTAAAACCTGGGATGGCCACGGAATCCACTGAATCCACGGAAAAACTAGAATCAGATTATTGGTGCGCACGGCGCACCCTACGGTTTTTTTATTCCCGTGTAATTCCGTGAATTCCGTGGTTTCCGTGGCCATTTGAGATTTAGGTTTTGCGAACAGCGCGTGACAGCCATCTGTGGGTGGGATATAAAGATTATCTACCTGTAAAACAGGCTCATAGGAAAGACAGATTATGGAACGCATCAAACAGGCGCTGGAAAAGGCACGCCAGGAACGCGCACTCCGGCAAGGCGGCGATGCCTCGGCAGGCGCCGCCACTACCACGCCTGGGACCAGGACCGAGGACAGTCCGTACGCCCAGAGCCAGTCCATCACCCTGGATGATGCCGTGTTGCGGGAAAACCGCATAGTCACCGGCCTGGAGCCGAGCGACTTCACCGAGGCCTACAACATCCTGCGCACGCAGATCCTGCAGCGATTCAAGGAAAACCACTGGAATGTGCTGGCCGTGACCAGTCCGGGCAGCGACGAAGGCAAGACGCTCACGGCCATCAACCTGGCCATCAGCATTGCCCGGGAGGTCGATTACTCCGTGCTGCTGGTCGACGCCAACCTACGCCACCCCTGGATGCTGGAGCATTTAGGGCTTTCCCAGCGCAAAGGCCTCAGTGACTACCTCACCGACGATGTCCCGCTGTCGGAACTGCTGATACAGTCGAGCCGTATCGAGCACCTGGTACTGCTGCCGGCCGGCCGGCCGTTGACCAATTCGGCAGAAATGCTCAACTCACCGAAGATGGCCGAACTGGTCAAGGACATGAAATCCCGCTACCACAGCCGCATCATCATCTTCGATCTGCCGCCGGTCCTGACCACGGCGGATGCGCTGGCCTTCTCGCCCTACGTGGATGCCGCCTTGCTGGTGATCGAGGAAGGGAAGACGCAGAAGCAGGATGTCGAGCGCGCCGTCGAACTCCTCAGCAACACCAATATCGTGGGCACGGTACTGAACAAGGCCGAACCGAAGACGTCCTGAGCGGGTCATACCACCATGTACGAGTCATTTTACAAGCTCAGGGAAAAGCCCTTCACCCTGCTGCCGGATCCCGGGTTTCTCTTTCTGAGCAACAAGCACCGCATGGCGCTGACCCTGCTTGAATATGGCCTGATGAATCAGGCCGGCTTTACGGTCATCAGCGGCGACATCGGCACCGGCAAGACCACGCTGATCCGCCACCTGCTCGACCACATGGACCGGGAACACACCGTGGGCCTCATTTCCAATACCCACCGTTCTTTTGGCGAACTGCTGCAGTGGATCCTGCTGGCCTTCAACCTCGAGTACGCCAATCTGGGCAAGGTCGAGATGTACCGGCGCTTCATCGATTTCATCATCGACGAATACGCCCACAACCGGCGCGTGGTACTGATCGTGGACGAGGCCCAGAACATGGCCGCCGACACGCTGGAAGAACTGCGCATGTTGTCCAACGTCAACGCCGACAAGGACCAGGCCCTGCAGGTCATCCTCGTCGGCCAGCGTGAACTGCGGGACACGCTGCGCCGCCCTGACCTGGTCCAGTTCGCCCAGCGCATCTCGGTGGACTACCATCTCGAATCGCTGTCGGCGGAGGAAACCGTGGGCTACATCCGTCACCGGCTGGAAGTCGCGGGCGGAAACCCGCACCTGTTCGAGGAGGACGCCTGCCGGGCCGTGTATCGCTACAGCAACGGTGTGCCCCGGCTCATCAATCTTCTCTGCGATACCGCGCTGGTCTATGGCTATGCCGAGCAGCGCGAACAAATCGACAGCACCCTGGTAACAGACGTGGCCCGTGAGAAACAGCAGGGGGGGATCTTTCCGACCTTTCATCCCGCCGGGCCCGCCGCGGCACCCGCTAGCGGAATCAGGGCGGAAGCGGCGCCACCGATCCCCCCACAATCCACGCCGCTCCCGAACCCTGATGTCACTAAAAAAAAAGGACTCGCCTAGCGCTGGCTGCCAGCCACGCGGAGCTGCTCGCTTACCTGAACAGGCTGCTGGAGAGTTACGGGATCGATGTCGTCAGCGCCGGCCCATTGAGCGAACAATTCCTCGGCGGCCTTGAATTGACCGAACACGATGTGCTGCTCATCGACCAGGACGAGGATCTCCACACGCTGTCACCGAATCGCGCTGAACGGCTCAGGCACTGGCCCGTGCCGGTGCTGTTTAACGATTCCATGGCTACCAGACTCAGTCTGCGGCAAGGTAATCCGGAATTCGGCCGGCTGCTGGTGGAACAGATTTCCGCGTTATTGACCCATAATCCCAAATGACGGCTGCTTCCAGTAGGGTGCGCCGTGCGCACCGTGGCCCATGCGGAACCGTCAGGGTGTTTGGCTTTTTTCTGGCGTGCGCCGTGTGCACCATGCTGGAAACCGCTGCGCGTGGCATATGGTGCGCATGGCGCACCCTACGTCACAACCAGGTCGAAGGGCGGTTAATCGTAGGGTGCGCCGTGCGCACCGTGGTCCCTGCGGAACCGTCCGGGTGTTTGGCTTTTTTCTGGCGTGCGCCGTGCGCACCGTGAAGGCCGCTGCACGTGGTGCGCACGGCGGCACCCTACCCACAGCCGGGTTGAGGAACGGCTGACATGAGCAACCCTGCCATACTGGTCATCGGCGGCGCGGGCTATATCGGTTCGCATATGGTGCTTGACCTGCTGCGTGCCGATTATCCGATCATCACTCTGGACAACCTCTCGCGTGGCCACCGCGAACTGGTGGCCGGCGGGGACTTCGTGGAAGGTGATCTGGGCGATCCGGCGGTTCTGGACAGGGTATTCAGCCAGTACCCCGTCAAGGCGGTCATGCACTTCGCCGCCTGGTCGCTGGTCGGTGAATCGGTCGAGAAACCGCTGGCTTACTACCGCAACAACGTCGCCGGCACCATCACCCTGCTCGAGGCGATGCAGCGGCATGCGATCAGGCACTTCATCTTCTCCTCCACCGCCGCCGTCTACGGCGAACCGCGGCAGACCCCCATCACCGAGGCGCATCCCTGCGCGCCCGGGAACCCGTATGGCGCCACCAAGCTCGCGGTGGAACGACTGCTGGAGGATGTCGGCGCGGCCTCCGATCTGAACTACAGCATCCTGCGCTACTTCAACGCCGCGGGTGCGGATGCCGCCGGCACCATCGGGGAACGTCACCTGCCCGAAACCCATCTGATTCCCCTGGTGCTCCAGGTGGCCACGGGCGAGCGGGATGCGATCAGGATATTCGGCGAGGATTATCCCACCCCGGACGGCACCTGCCTGCGCGACTATATTCA
>JAHKKL010000136.1 GCA_020027635.1 Gammaproteobacteria bacterium | reverse complement strand
CCATCCCCGACAACGCAGGCAATTTCAGTTCCTTTCTGGTCGTTCAGCGGGATGTCACGGAAGAGCGCGCCGCCGCCGCCGCACTGGCGTACAGCGAACGGCGCTTTCGGGCGATATTCAACTCCGCCTTCCAGTTCATCGGCCTGTTAAACCGCGAGGGCGTCGTGCTGGAGGTCAACCAGACGGCGCTGGATTTTGTCGGACTCAGCGCGGATCAGGTCATCGGACGGTCATGCTGGGAGGCGGCGTGGTGCTCCATTACCCCCGAAGAACGCGACCGCCTCAAGGAGGCGATACGGCAGGCCGCAGGCGGCCGAATGGTACGCTACGAAGTCCTCGTGCGTGGAAAACACGACACGACGGCGATCATCGACCTTTCCCTCAAGCCGGTCCTGAACGAACGCGGAGAAGTGACACTCATCATCCCGGAAGGCCGCGACGTCACCGACAGCAAGCGCGCCCAGGAAGAATTGCAGCAGCACCAGCAGGAACTGGCCCACATGACACGACTGAGCATGCTGGGGGAGATGGCCTCGGGAATCGCCCATGAGATCAACCAGCCGTTGACGGCAATCGCCAGTTACTGCGAATCGGCGCTGGCGCTGCTGAAGCTGCACCCGCAACTGCCGGAGGGCCTGGTCGAGATCGTTAGGCGGACGTCGGAACAGTCGCACCGCGCCGCCGCGATCATCCGTCAAGTGCGTGATTTCACCGCCAAACGCAAGGACACCATGGAAGTGCTCGACATCGACGCGCTGGTGCGAAAATCCATCCGGCTGCTCGACTGGGAACTGCGCAACACCAACACCGCGATCGAACTGCAATTAGCGGCGGAGGGAGGCAGGATACTGGCGAACAAGGTGCAGATAGAACAGGTCATCGTGAACCTGGTGAGAAACAGCCTGGAGGCGATACGCGAGGCAGGCTGTGCTGAAGGTCATATCACCATTCAGTCGAACCTGCTGCCCAATGATCTGGTGGAAATATCCGTAGCTGATAACGGTACGGGGGTATCGGCAGACATGGTGAACTGCCTGTTCAATTCCTTCCAGTCGAGAAAACCGGGCGGAACCGGTCTCGGACTCTCCGTGAGCCGGTCCATCATCGAATCCCACGGAGGGAAACTGTGGTTTGACAAGGGGCATCGCAACGGTGCGCAATTCTGCTTCAGCCTGCCCCTGCAAGGAGAATAGCAATGGCCAGGAACAAGAAGAAGGTAATTCTCTATCTGGTGGATGATGACAAAGCCGTACGCCACGCCTTGATCACCCTGCTGGCCACATCAGGTTATACGGCCATGGAATTCGACTCGGCCGAGTCATTTCTCGGTACAGTCGACCTGTCAAACCCCGCCGTGCTGCTGCTCGACCAGCGTATGGATGGCATGTCGGGGCTGGAACTGCAGAAAGAGCTCGTGAACCGCGGCGCCGGCATGCCCATCATCTTCATCACCGGACACGGCGACATTCCCATGTCCGTTATCGCGATGCGTTCCGGCGCGGTGACCGTACTCGAGAAGCCGTTCAACAACCGCCAGCTGATCGAGAGCATCGAAGAGGCGATCGCGGTGGTGATAAAAAGCAATGCGGTACATCAGCTGCAGACAAGCATACGCGGGAGATTCGACATCCTGACCCCGCGCGAGCAGGACGTCATGAAGTACGTCGTGCAGGGCATGGCAAACCGGGCGATTGCGGAAACGATGGGCCTCAGCTACCGGACCGTCGAGGTGCACCGGTCCAAGGTAATGAAGAAGATGCAGGCAAGCACCCTGCCGGAACTGGTGCTCATGGCGCCGGCGTGCGGACTGAGTCGCCCGGAAACTGGCCCGCGGCGCTCACCGGCCAAAGCGTGACCGGATTCGCAGAGAACAGACAGCATGTGACGGATAATCCTTGGCGTGGAGTAGGCGGAACATGGCAAGGTTCGCAGCGGATGACCAGTCGAAACCAATGCACGCAAGGAGACCGGATTCCGAACACCTGCCTGACATTGCACGCACTCCCCTTGGCACAGTGATGAGGAATCCGGTCCCCTTGCGTCATTCCTTCAGCCGGCGGATCATCCGCAGCAGTGCCGCATCGTCCCACACCCTGCCGCCGATGGCCCGATACGCCAGGGTTCCATCGGGGGCGATCACGTAACTGGTCGGCAGTCCCTTGACGGGCCACTGGCCGATAACCTCACCGGAGCGATCAAGCAGCAGGGGGAAGTCGGCCGGATAGTCCGCCGTAAACACGAAAATGGCGTCTTCCTCCTCGCCGACGTTGACGGCCAGCAGGGCGATACCCTCCTCCCTCAACACCCGCCAGGCGCGGTTCATGGAAGGTATCTCTTCCCGGCAGGGCGGACACCAGGTGGCCCAGAAATTGATGATTACCGGCCGGCCGCGATAATCCGAGAGACGATGCAGCTTGCCGCTTGTATCCGGCAGGCTGAAATCAGGCGCCACCGGCCTGCCCGGAACGGGCGTCAGCGTCTGGTCGGCGGCCGCCACCCCGCAGAACACCAGCAGCAGGATGACCGGCAGGTACGCAAACCTGTCCCTATTCACTTCAGGTTCTCGACATCCGGGGCGCATTCGATGCCGCGTATCCAGCCGGAGTCCGCCAGTTCGCCATTCTGCCAGGTGACGTGCAGGTCAAATGCCGAGCCCGGCGACAACCCGAAGGCTGTCATCCCCCAGTTATAGTCGCCCGGCAGGAATTCCTGCCGCGTGGGAAACATCGCCCATTGGAACGCCAGCCGTGCGGCCGGACCGGCAGACGCCTCGGACCACGAGGCAAGCCAGGGCTCCTTCAGTTTTACTCCGCCTTCCACGCCGTCATGCCGGATCCGCCAGGTCTCGAGATTGACGGTAACCGGACTGCCGGAACCGGAGGCGCCGTTGTTGCGGATAATCGTCTGGAATATACAGTTCCTCGCGATCTCGTCGGCCACCGCGGGCGGGAAATTCCGGGCCTGAAAGAATCCGCGCGTCTGGTCCGGCAGGCGCTGGATCAGTTCGATCCCGACATCACCCGCGGTGAAACTCCACTTCGCCAGACCGGTTTCCCCGTCGACGCTGCGCACGACATCGCCGGCGCCCGCGATGGCGGGCAACGCGGCGAGCAGCAGCCCGGAGCGGGTCCCACCCTTCCGACTCGCTCTCTTCATATCACCCCGTTCCCGCAAGACGCCGGCGCACCGCCGCGATCACCTGCTGAATATACCGGTCAGTCATCTTCACCACCAGCCAGTCCGGGATGAGCCCGCCGGGATCGCTGTGCACGCCATAGCTCGCCTCCGTGGCGAGCCCATCATCGAGCGGGCGCAGATCCCAGAAGCCGGAGAAGGAGCGCGGACTTATCCCCGTATTGCCTTCGATGCCGGGGAAGTCGCGGTCGGAGAGTCTCCAGTCTACCCGGTAGTAATTCGCCTGCGGACGGCTGGCCGCGTCCGTACTCTCGATGACATAGGCACGGTCGGCCACCGGACCGGCGAAGTGCAGGTGATGGAACACCCACTGCCGGCCGCCGGTCCGCAGCAACACACGGCTCTCGGCCACATTCGGTATGAACTCCGCGAAACGCCCGTAATCGGTCACCAGCGCGTGCACGCGCGCGGGCGGCGCGGCAAAACGTGTCACGATCATCGCCTCGGGCAGGGACGAACCGGCGACAGCCCGATGGTATAGCTGTCCCTGCAGGGTATCGCCGACCGCCTGCCAGGTTGCGTTACCGGTTTCGGTTACCGCACCGGCGATGGCCGCCGCCGGCAGCCCGGGTACGGCCAACGACAGAGAGAGGTGGACAACCGCGACCACAAGACCGACCGGCTGCGCGAGTTTTTTCAACCGACTCATGAAACTTTCTCCCCCCGCGGCGATCCGATCAGCAGGTTCCAGGAACAGGGTCTATACTCATCCGTAGCTCACGTCAAACTGCCTGCCACGACCAACCGAGAGGGGAATGTATGTCTGCGGTAAACAGTCGAAAGTCCTGTCTCGGTGCAAACATCCTGCTGGCTACGCTGCTGCTCTCGGCCGGCATCGCCGTCACCCGGGGGCAGGAGTCGCCGCAGGAAATTTCCCTCGTCCTCGGGGACTACCATTTTACCCCGGATACCCTCGAGGTTCAGGCCGGCAAGCCGGTGGTTCTGACACTGACCAATACCGATGCGATCACACCGCATAATTTCACCCTGCAGAATGCCACAGCCGGACTGGACATCGATACCAACATCAGTGCCGGCCGCAAGGCCGTCATCGAGTTCACGCCCGTCAAGCCCGGCAGCTATACCTTCTTCTGCAACAAAAAACTGCCCTTCATGAGAAGCCATCGTGAACGGGGCATGGAAGGAACCCTGCGCGTGATCCCATCGGCCGCGGATTAGCCCGCATCTCACACCGGGCGGCGGTAAAACGACATACTGTATTGAGGCAATCAAAATCGTGTCCACTCGGAAAAAGACAGTGTGTATTCGGGATATGCCTATCCCGGTGAGAACTGCGGGCTAGTCATGCGGGTCCTGCTCGTCTCCGCCAACCGGGAACACCTGCCGGACCCGATCTTTCCCCTCGGGCTGGGCTATATCGCCGCCGCCACGCAGCAGGCCGGGCATGAAGTCGCCGTAGCCGACCTGTGTTTCGGCAGGCATCCCCTGCGGGATCTGCGAGAGCAGATCGGGGCATTCCGGCCCGATGTCGTCGGACTGTCGATCCGCAATGTCGACAATGCCGCCTACCCGCTCACCGTTGATTATCTCGACCGCCACCGCGAGGTGGTTGCCGCCATCAGGGGCAGCACCAAGGCACCGGTGGTGCTGGGCGGCTCCGGCTTTTCCATCCTGCCCGAGGCCTACATGGAAGCGCTGCGCGGCGACTGGGGCATCCGCGGCGAGGGCGAACAGGCCTTCGTGGCGCTGCTGGATGCGTTGGATAACGGCCGCGACACCGTCGGCATACCCGGTCTGCTGCCACATCGGCAAGACAGCGGCAACAGCGTCAGCATCCTCATGCCGCAGGAATCCGGGCCGCGCTGGAACGAGGGGCTGCGTCCGGGACGACATATGTTTGATTACAGCCGTTACCTGCGCCGCGGCGGCACGGGCAACATCCAGACCAAGCGCGGCTGCGTCTTCAAGTGCAACTACTGCACCTATCCCCTGCTCGAAGGCAAGCGCTTCCGGGCACGCGAGGCCGGCGACGTAGTGGACGAGATCGAGGCCCTGCTGCGCGATTACGGTCCCCATCCGCTGTTTTTCGTCGACTCCATCCTGAACTCCCCCCGCGGGCATATCGAGGGGATCTGCGAGGAGATCCTGCGGCGTGGACTCGCGCTGCGCTGGAGCTGTTATGCCACTCCGGTCAAACTCGACCGGCGTCAGGCGCAGCTCATGGCGCGGGCCGGTTGCGAGGGACTCGAACTCGGCACCGA
>JAHKKL010000135.1 GCA_020027635.1 Gammaproteobacteria bacterium | reverse complement strand
CATGCCATCATCTTCGGCATACTCGGCTTTTTCGCGCTGGGGGCCATGAAGGCCACGGCGGACGGCTATCGTGTGTTCCAGCCCTGGCTTGCCGTTGCCCTGGTGATTGTCTACGGCGTGCTGGACGAATTCCACCAGCATTTTGTACCCGGCCGGACACCGGATATCTATGACGTCATGGCCGATGCGGTGGGCGGGATGCTCGGCGTATGGGCATCTTATCGTTTCACCAAGGGACTCACCCGAAAACCCGGATAAGCGCCGGACTCATATCCCGTCCGGTGCGCACGGCGCACCCTACGGCCCAGACGGTTGTGCGCGGCGCATCGTACGGTTCAACCCGGTGCGCGTGGCGCACCCTACGGTCCAAGTACGGTGTGGGGTGCGCCGTGCGCACCGAATAGCCATAATTGTGGGGTGCGCCGCACGCACCATTAAACCAGGGAGGCAATGGAATGCCCAATTACACACGCGCCCGGATGCCGGGAGGAACCTACTTCTTTACTGTCTCCACCCTTGAACGTCGCCCCTTATTGACTCGTCATATCATCCGGCATGCGCTGCGTCATGCCATCGAAAAAACCCGTTTGACGCACCCTTTTCTGATCAATGCCTGGGTATTGCTTCCGGATCATCTGCACTGCCTATGGACACTGCCGGACGGAGATGCGGAATTTTCCACCCGGTGGTCGATGATCAAGCGGTGTACGACACAGCAGTTGTCTAACCATCCAGGGATCGCTCTTCAACCCAACCATTCACGGACGATCCGACGCGAGTCTGCATTCTGGCAGCGACGCTTCTGGGAACATCAGGTCCGCGATGAGGACGATTTCCGACGGCATCTGGACTACATCCACTGGAATCCAGTCAAGCATGGCTATGTAGCGAATGTTTCCGACTGGCCGTATTCGACATTTCATCAATGGGTGACGCGAGGGATTTATCCAAAGGATTGGGGTAATAGTTACAACGCACCTGGCGCATTTGATTTTGGTGAGTAGATTGAATTCGTCCGGTGCGCACGGCGCACCCTACGGGATGGGCACCCGGGTTTTCGATCATCGTAGGGTGCGCCGTGCGCACCGAACACGAAGTGACGCCTTAGAGATACCCGGACCAGTCCCGGCTGTCATCGCCGAACACCAGGAAAAAGGGATTCAGGATGGAATCCTTGGTGTTGTAGCGCAGCGGCTGCATGTCCGTGTCGGTGACGTGCCCGCCGGCCTGTTCGACCACGCATTGCGCCGCGGCGGTGTCCCACTCGGAGGTCGGTCCCAGCCGCGGGTAGATGTCGGCGGCCCCTTCCGCGACCAGGCACAGTTTCAGGGAACTGCCCATGCCGACCATTTCATGTTCACCCAGATTTCCCAGGAAACGGTCGAGTGAATCGCCGCGGTGCGAACGGCTGCCGACGACCATGACCGGGCCATCCGGCAGCTTGCGCACCCTGATGGGGCGTGGCTCCCGCCCGGCCTCCTGCTTGAAGGCGCCCCGGCCGCGGCAGGCGACATAGCTCACGCCGCTGACCGGCACGTGCACCACGCCCAGCACCGGTACCCCCCCTTCGATCAGGGCGATATTGACGGTGAATTCGCCGTTGCGTTTGATGAACTCCCGGGTGCCGTCCAGCGGATCGACCAGCCAGTAGCGTTGCCAGAGAGAACGCTGGGCATAAGGCAGGCTGGAGGATTCTTCCGAGAGGATGGGTACGCCGGGCGTCAACTCCTTCAGTCCGGCGACAATGGCGTGGTGCGACGCCAGATCCGCCTCGGTCAGGGGCGAGCGGTCCGCCTTCTGCTCGATGGCGAATTCACTGTTGTAGATGGCGAGTATCTTCTCGCCCGCCGCGCGCGCCAGTCGGGTTACGGGTTCGAGCAGTGAAGGCAGATCTGCGCTGGTTTCGCCTGGATTCATTTTCATTCCTTTTAGGGAAACTCTGATGCGTCGTCATTGCGACGACTGCATGGAGAAGGTGAGACCGGGAATCGGTCGAGAGGCTGGCCTGGGCCATGCAGGAGGTAGAGTACCAAGGGTAGGCGCCTTAGGCGACGCATGGAGCAGTTACCGAGGAACAAGGTGACGAAGCAATCTCTAAGCGTCTGATTCTTAATCATGGGATTGCCGCGCTACGCTCGCAACGACAACTACATTTCAATTAATCAGCGATTCCTTAGCTTGTCGTTCCTGTCGCCGGAGGCAACCGCCCGGTTCATATCTGCTAACATACCCTCCCGGACAATCCCTGTCACACAGATTATGGTCCCATGGCACGAAATCGACAGTGTGTTTCTCGATATGGACGGCACCCTGCTCGACCTGCATTTCGACAATCATTTCTGGCGCGAACTCGTGCCCGCGCGCTATGCCGAGGCCAACCGGCTGGATCTTGATACGGCGAAATCGCGGCTCTATGCCAGGTTCCGCGACAAGGAGGGCACCATGGAATGGTACTGCGTGGAATACTGGAGCCGCGAGCTCGCCCTGGACATCGCCGGACTCAAGGAGGAAATCGATTACCTGATCGCGGTACACGGCCACGTCATCGAATTCCTCGACGGCACGCGCCGTGCCGGCAAGCGTACCGTGCTGGTCACGAACGCGCATTCAAAGAGTCTGGCTCTCAAAATGGCGCGCACCGGCCTGCGCAGCCACTTTGACGCGCTCATCTGCGCGCATGACTTCGGTTATCCGAAGGAGGACCTGCGCTTCTGGAAAGAACTCGAACGGCGCGAACCGTTCGACCCGGAAACGACCCTGTTCGTCGATGACAGCCTGCCGGTGCTGCGCACGGCGCGCCGCTACGGTATCCGTCATCTGCTGGCGGTACGCCGCCCGGACAGCCGCTCGCCGCCGCGGGAGATCGACGAATTTCCCGCCATCGACAGCTTTGAGGAAATCATTCCGGCACGAAACTCGCCGGAGTATGAGAACCATTGAACATTACCTTGTTCATCATGGAAACCACGTGTGCTGTAATGAACTTCGTACTGAATAATTAGAAATCAGTAGGGTGCGCCATGCGCACCGTGATCAATCGGAACATATCGGTGCGCATGGCGCACCCTACTATTCTCTCCCGGCAAACGGTTAGTTATCGCGGCTCGCCGCGTATTTGCCCCAGGTCTTGAAGCGCTTGCGGACATAACCGAGCAGGGAATCGTAACCGTCGAAGAAAAGCTCAAACCCCTTCTCGGCCGGCTCGTCATATTCGCAGTAATCATTGGTATATTCGCGGCAGATTCGAGGTCTGTCATCGTAAATACCGCAACGCCCGTCGGGCTGCAGGTGCGTGCAGGGATTGTTCACCAGCAGATACCAGCCGTCCTCGTCCTTGTAGGCCTGCACGTCCTTGTGCGACAGCTGCCACAACAGGTGATCGAAGTCGTGCATCGAGCGCGGCGTGGTAAGTTGCTCGGTGATATAGGTACAGCACTTTGAATTCGTGCAGAAGCCGCACTTGTTTTCCGGGGTGATCCGGATATCGATGGGTATTTTCTTTTCCATGGCGTCAACACTTCCGGTCAACAAGGAAAGATGGCGTTGCGGCCAAGCGGTGTACGTGGGACGTTAGCCTAACACGGCAACCTTGTTCTGTCTGTAAACGCGGACTGACCACGGTGCGCACGGCGCACCCTACCGGAATACCGAAGTGAGAAGTGAGACGGAATTCAATGGCCACGGAATCCACGGAAGAACACGGAAATATTTCAATATGTTCACGTAGGGTGCACAGTGCGCACCGAAAAAAATTCGATTCTTCCGTGGATTCCGTGGCTATTCTTTTTCTCACGTCTCACGAATCATCCGCGGCGAACTCGAAACGATCAAACACCGGGCTGTCGGAAACATTGCGTCCGGCACGGGCGCGCACTTCCCTGCCGAAGCTGTTGATCAGCAGGCGTCTGCCCGCCTCATAGAACCCCTTGGCCATCATCAGGGTGGCGGACACGCCTTCTTTCTCACTGGCCGTAATAAACAGGGCGCGGATCTCCTCAGCCTCATCGTCGGCTTGCGCCCGGCAGTAGACCGGGCCGCAACTGCCATGGATTTTCTGCACGCCGAGTTCCATCCCCGCCTCCCGGTGGATCTGTACCGAGCGTGTGATGACCAGTTGCAGGCGATGGTCGTCGTCGACGATCCCCAGCAAGTCACCCACCCGTGCGTCACCGGCCTGGCCTTCATCCCAGGCCAGCCGCATACCGTTCTCACTGGTATCGACGATACGGCAGGGCGATGGCCTGACCGGCGTGTCCTCACCCGCACTTTCCGCGGCCGTAACACCCGCCGGGATCGAAGCCAGCAGGCAGGCGTGTATGGCATTCAGCCCGTTGATCAGGTGCGTACTGCGGCTGTCGGCGCGGCGTGATTCCCGGTTCTGCTTTGCAGCCGCGGCACCCGGCAACAAATGCCGCAGCAGCACGGCTTCCGGACTCTGCATCCGCACCTTGGCCGGAGTTTGCTCCAGTCGATCCCGGATGGCGTGCAGCGCCTCACGCGCATCCAGCAGGTAAGGCTCCTGCGCATCCGCCACCTGCTGCCCCGGCTGTGCATATGGCCGGGGGGGAGTATCGCTGCTGAGATCCAGCAGGAACAGGCCATCAGGGTCGCCTGACCAGTGACTGCCCGGGGTGACGCGACACCGACCGGCATGTTGCTTGAGGATGTCGTAGAGCAGGCCCACCTCCCCTTCCGCCAGACGGAACGGGTCAGTCAGCGAAAGCAGCATGATGGCATGGTAACTGTCGGCGATCCCGAGCGACTGTCCGGCGTCTTCATTGGCGGCGGTCACCGCCAATAGGCCAAAATACCGCGCACAACGATAGAGCTGGTGCAATTCGGCAAACAGCGACTCCGGAACGGTACGGTAGTATCGATAACTGTCGAGCAACACATAACCGAGCTGCTCGATGGCGCGGTTGATCGCCAGCCCGAACGGATCGGCGGATGGCTGGCGGGCGGTGGGTTCATACGTCGCCTTGACAAGGATCTTGTAGCCACCTGCCATGGCCAGCAGCAACTGCTCGACACCGTCCGTTACGTGTTCGCGTTGTGACTTGGTCAGGCTGAGTTGCCGGATGTACAGAGGATCAACGGTGACATACAGGCGTTCGACCGTGTCCCGGAAAACCTCCAGCAACCCGTAACGCTTCACCGGCTCCAGTTTCTGTTCATTCAGGGAATCGAGTGCGCCCTGCACGAGGCGCACCGTCTTGACCACATCCATCAAGGGCAGGTTGGTCAACCAGACACGCAGGCGTTCGACATCCCGCTCTACCGTCGGATCGTTGTAGTGATGCTGTACGGGTGTGCTGAGCGACTGGAGGTCCATTGCGATTATTCTAAATGGCCGCAGGAAAATTCAAAATGGCGCCCTCGTGGGAACACCGTGTGCGCGAGTACCCGATTAATCGCCGGGCACAAGCATG
>JAHKKL010000134.1 GCA_020027635.1 Gammaproteobacteria bacterium | reverse complement strand
CGGTGGCGAGCGAATTGAAGTGGACTACATAGCTGCCAAAATCCTGCGAATTCTCCGCATGTACGCCCGGTGCGGCGAAGCTCAACGCCAGCACGGAGAGCCAGACAATCCCGATACGTCTCAGACTCATGCTTTATCTCCTCTGTGATTTTCATGTGGTTCGTCACGACCAGCTTCATACCTGCGACCTAGCCTGTTGCCTGTACGGATAACTTATCAGGCACACCCGGTCAGGTACAGCCTCTTCACGCACCCGGTTCGGCGTAAGGCGCGCGCCCGGTGCATCGCACGCGGCGGTGACCAGGAGCCGGCTCAGGACGCCGCGGACTTGATCTCATCAGGCAGCTTGCCGGGCCGGCGTATGCGTACGCGTTTGCTGCGGCTGCCGCGGCCGGCCAGCAAGTCGACCCGGCTGCACGGAACATCGAACAGCTTGGCCAGGTAGCGTATCAGGTGATCATTGGCCTTGCCGTCCACCGGTGCGGCGGTGATCTTGATTTTCAGGCGTTCGCCGTGAATGCCTGCCAGCGTATCCTGCGCCGAACCTGGCTGCAGGTGGATGGCGAGGACGAGATCGTCACCCTTCCAGTGATACCAGGGTACCGTCACCGTGTGTCAGGCGAGCAGCGGCAGGACCAGCATCCTCAGCACCTGCAGGCCGATGATGGCAAACAAGGGTGCCAGGTCAATGCCGGCTATGGGCGGGATAAGATGCCGGATCGGCCGCAGCAGGGGGCTGGTAAGACTGTGAAGCAGCGAACTGACGGGGTTATAGCTTCCCGGATTCATCCAGCTGATGATGACCTCGACGATAATGGCGAACATGAAGACATCGATCAGCAGCGAAACCAGCGTGGCCAGTGTGACGATGAGCAGTATCGCTGTGGATATACCTTCCCCGCGCAGCAGCAGGATCAGTGTGACGGCTGCCAGCTGCAATACGATCATCAGTAACAGGGCCGCCGAATCAAACTTGCCGATGCTGGGTATGACCTTGCGCAGGGGGATCAGCAGCGGGTTGGTGATGCGCACCAGGAACTGGCTTATGGGGTTGTAGAAATCGGCGCGTACCGTCCCGAGCAGAAATCGCAGCATGACAGCCAGTATGTACAGGCTGAACAGGGTGCTGATGAGAAACTCCAGCGGGTTGGTGAGGTAATCGTCGCCCATCATCCCTTGCCAAATTCGGCGGCCAGTTCGCGGGAGCGGTCGGCTGCGGCCTGCAGTGCTTGTAACACCATTCCTTCGAAATTGTTTTTCTGGAATTCACCGATGGCGCGTTCCGTGGTCCCCCCCGGGGAGGTCACGCGGCGTCTGAGTTGTGCGGCATCCTCGGCACTTTCCAGGGCCATCTTTGCGGCGCCGAAGGCGGTTTGCAGCGCCAGCAGGCGGGCAGTGTCTTCAGGCAGGCCCAGCCGGCTGCCGGCGGATGTCAGCGCCTCCATCAGCAGGAAGAAATAGGCCGGGCCACTGCCGGACAGGGCGGTGACGGCATCCATCATGGCCTCATCATCGATCCAGATGACAAGGCCGACGGCACGCAGGATGGATTCGGCGAGGTTGCGTTGTTCCTCGCTGACGGCCGGATTGGCGTACAGGGCGGTAGCGCTGCTTTGCACCAACGCCGGTGTGTTCGGCATGGCGCGGACAATCGCGGTGTCCTCGCCCAGCCAGTCGCGCAGTGAGGATTCGCGTATGCCGGCGGCAATCGAGATGACCAGCGGGCGCCGTTGTCTGATGAGCGGCGCCAGCTCCTCGGCAACGGTCCTGATGACCTGCGGCTTGACGGCCAGCACGACCGCATCGGCGTTCTTGACGGCTGCACGATTGTCCGCCGTAGTGACAACGGAAAAGCGCCGCGCCAGACGTTCGGTTTGCTGCGGATCAGGGTCGGCGACGTGAATCCGCGCGGATTTCCAGCCGTCGGTGATCAAACCCCCGACCAGGCTTCCGGTCATATTGCCGCCGCCTATAAAGGCGAGTGTGGTCTCGATCATGGTGAATGACAATACATGATGAAAGCGGGGCAGGACAAGCCGTAGTCGCTGGCGTGTCAAAATATCGGGTGATAGCCATGCGGGCTAGGTCTTGGCTGCGGGGAAAACGATGTGAATGATAGCATAGCAGGCTACTTCGTTTACGCTTGCTAAATTGCCATATATCGGCATACTCCCTGCACGGGGGCCGAGGCATTGGGGTAAGGATCGAGGCGGAGTTCCTGATGAATCCATGCATGGCAGCTGTGTCTCACGATCAATCGCTTGCGACACGTCCCTACAAGGCATTTTTCAAGTATTCAATGCCAGTGACGATATGCTGTGAACTGTTTTATAAAGTAATGGAGCAGGCATGGATATAGCTGAATTACTTACCTTCAGTGTCAAGAACGGCGCATCGGACCTTCACCTGTCAGCGGGACTTCCACCGATGATTCGCGTGGACGGCGATGTTCGCAAGATTAATGTACCGGCGCTGGATCATAAGACCGTGCATGGCCTGGTCTATGACATAATGAACGACAAGCAGCGCAAGGACTATGAAGAGTTTCTGGAGACCGACTTCTCCTTCGAGATTCCCGAACTTGCCCGCTTCCGCGTCAACGCCTTCAACCAGAACCGCGGCGCCGGGGCGGTGTTCCGTACCATCCCTTCGGATATTCTCAGCCTGGAAGATCTGGGCACACCCCCCATCTTCAAGAAAATCGCCGATAATCCGCGCGGGCTGGTGCTGGTCACCGGACCGACCGGCTCCGGTAAATCCACCACCCTGGCGGCGATGATCGACTACATTAACAACAAGGCGTATGCGCATATCCTGACCATCGAAGACCCCATTGAATTTGTGCACGAGAGCAAGAAATGCCTCATCAACCAGCGTGAGGTGCACCGCGATACCCATGGGTTCAACGAGGCGTTGCGCTCCGCCCTGCGCGAAGACCCGGACATCATTCTGGTCGGCGAAATGCGCGACCTGGAGACCATCCGTCTGGCGCTGACCGCGGCCGAGACCGGTCACCTAGTGTTCGGCACACTGCATACCAGTTCGGCCGCGAAAACCATAGACCGTATAATCGACGTGTTCCCCGCTGCCGAAAAGACCATGGTCCGCTCCATGTTGTCCGAATCGCTGCGCGCGGTCATCGCCCAGACGCTGATGAAGAAGATCGGGGGCGGGCGCATCGCGGGCTGGGAAATCATGATCGGCACGCCGGCAATACGCAACCTGATCCGCGAAGACAAGGTGGCGCAGATGTATTCGTCCATACAGACCGGGCAGGCACATGGCATGATCACCATGGACCAGTATCTGCAGGACCTGGTTTCGCGTGGCGTGGTTACGGTACAGGATGCTCGCGCCAAGGCTGTCCTGAAGGACTCGTTCCAGTAATTTATACACGGAGTACACCGATGGACGTATCTTCACTACTCAAGCTGATGGACCAGAAGAAGGCTTCGGACCTTTTTATCACCGCCGGCCTGCCGCCCAGCATGAAGGTCGACGGTCGCATCACGCCCATCACACCGTCGCCGCTTACGCCGCAGGAGACTGCGGAGATCGTTACCAGCATGATGACGCCGGCGCAGCGCGACGAGTTCGAGGCGACCCACGAGTGCAATTTCGCAATCAGCGAATCCGGTGTCGGTCGCTTCCGCGCCAGCGCCTTTTACCAGCGCGGACAGGTCGGTGTCGTGTTGCGGCGTATCGAGACCTACATACCGAGTATCGAGGAACTGAAGCTGCCACCGGTTCTCAAGAATCTGTCCATGACCAAGCGTGGGCTGATCATCTTCATCGGCGCGACCGGTACCGGCAAGTCCACCTCGCTGGCGGCCATGATCGGTTACCGCAACAAGAACGGATCCGGCCATATCGTGACCATCGAGGACCCGATCGAGTTCGTACACAACCACCAGAACTGCATCATTACCCAGCGCGATGTGGGGATCGATACCGAATCCTACGAGGTGGCGCTGAAGAACACCCTGCGTCAGGCGCCGGATGTGATCCTGCTCGGCGAGGTCCGTGACCGGGAAACGATGAACTACGCGATCGCCTTCGCCGAAACCGGTCACCTGTGCCTGGCGACGCTGCACGCGAACAACGCCAACGGCGCCATGGACCGCATCGTCAATTTCTTCCCCGAGGACCGGCGGGCCCAGCTGTTCATGGACCTGTCCCTGAACCTGAAGGCCTTCATCGCCCAGCAGCTGATTCCCCGCGCGGATGGCAAGGGGCGCCGCGTGTGCGTGGAAATCCTGCTCGGTACGCCGCTGGTGCATGACATCATACGCAAGGGCGAAGTTCACAAGCTGAAGGACCTGATGAAGCAGTCACGCCAGCAGGGCATGATTACCTTCGACCAGGCGCTGTTCGAGCTCTTCAAGGTGGGCGAGATCACCTACGATGATGCCCTGCATTACGCGGATTCTGCCAACGAGGTCCGGCTCATGATCAAGCTCGACAAGGGCGATGTCGATCAGTATGCGGCCGCAATGGAAGGCATCGAACTGGTTGAGGAAGATGATGTGATGAGACGGCGATGAGCCGGGCGTGACGTCGCCTCACCAGTCAATGATCGAGGCGTCAAAGACTGGCCCGTCCACGCAGACGCGCTTCATGGCGGGACCCTCGGGCGTGGTGATCCTTACCGTGCAGCCCGCGCATCCGCCCACGGCACAGGCCATGAATTCCTCCAGCGACACCTGGCATGGCAGGGCGAACTCCCGCGCCAGCCGGGCAGCCGCCTCCAGCATCGGGTGCGGACCGCAGGCATAAACGCCGACCTCGGTGCGTTCCCCCTCCGTCAGCGTCTCCAACCAGCCGCGCGCCAGGCCGGTGATGTATCCCTGATAGCATCCCGGGTATCCCTGCAGGCTTGCCAGCCGGCTTGGTACCCCCCAGTCGTCGAGCAATGGCATGGCGGCGATGACGCCGTCCTCCATTCCCGGCACTAGGATGCGCGACGGTCGGGCGGAAAACGGGAACGGCACCTCCGAGCCCATCAGTACGAGCGGCCGCCAGTGTCTATCGGAGCGCAGGCTGTCGGCCAGAAAGATCATCGGCGGAATGCCGACGCCGCCGCCCAGCATCAGGGCGCGCGGGCGTGACCGGTCCGGTCTGAACGGCGTTCCGATGGGTCCGATCAGATTGATCGTATCACCGGCTTTCCTACAGGAAAGCGCGTGGGTGCCGCTGCCCACATTCTTGTAGAGAAACTCAATCCATCCTTGCGCGGCATCGGCCCGCATAATTGAAAGGGGCCGGCGCAGGGGCAGTGACGGGACGCACTGGATATGCGCAAAGCTTCCCGGCCGGGCATGGAGCGCGCAAAGTGGCGCCGACACTCGCAGGACATACTGGTTCCCGGGATAGCACTCATGGGAAAGGATGACGGCGTCTTCAACGAATAGCGTATCGCGGTGCGCCTTGACGCCGGCCCGGGAC
>JAHKKL010000133.1 GCA_020027635.1 Gammaproteobacteria bacterium | reverse complement strand
AAATCGCCGGGAGCGATTTTGGACAGCCGCAGGCTGGCCCGCAGGGCGGAGTCCATGGATGGACTCCGCAAACCCGGGTTTCGCTGTCGCTCAACCCAGGCTACATCTACTCGATAAAGCGAGATTTCTCCTGTAGGAGCGGGCTTGCCCGCGAACCGGTTGTTGACATGGGAAACCGTTCGCGGGCAAGCCCGCTCCTACACTATGACATCCCGGGTCATGGACGCTTCAGTGCAGCCGCTTGTCCGCCGGCTGGCGATCCCGGCTGCGGCTGTCCGGAATCTCCTTCGCGGTTTCCTCCGCCCGCAGGCTCTTGCGCCGGTCCGGCCGGTGCCAGTAATTGACCCGTATTTCACCCTGCGGCGTATGTATCACGCTGAGACAGGCATCACGCGCGATCGAGATCGCCTCGCAGATACACTCGCCTTCATGGCCTTTGCTGAGCCGTAGGCCAGGCACCCGCTCCATCTCCTGTCTTACCCTGTCGATGATGTCGTCCTGCCCGGGCAGGACGAGCACATACTTGATGTAATATCCCGGCGCCAGCCAGCTCGCCTCCTCACCGCTGACCGGATCCTCCTCCACCTGGAAGCAGACCTGTTGCTGGCGGCTGACGCAATGCCGCAGCGTGTCCAGGATCGCCGCCAGCGTCATTTCAAGAATGCCGCAATCCGGCGCGGACCATTCCGCCGTCCGGTGGGCATCGCTGTGCACATCCTCCAGCCGTTCGTGAAATGCCTGCATGTCGTCGGCCAGGAAGTGCATGACGCCCGAGAAGTTCTCCATGACGCTGCCCAGCCTTCCGAGAGGGCCCTCGAAACGCAACAGGGTCGCCTCGGCGCGGATATCGTCAGCGCCCGCCTGCACCTCGTCCTCGGTCGTCACTTCATCCGTCTGCTCGAAATCCGCCAGGTTCGCGTTGCCGGGCAGACGCACGGGCAGCCGTATGCTCTCGGCCAGATTCTTCCAGAACTCCTGCAGCCCGGAATGTTCCTGCACGGCGGCACGCGATTCCAGCAGGCCCTCAACCAGTTTGACGACGCAGCCGGACACCAGCGACTCGGGAAACATCGAGGTGAAGGTCTGCTTTTGGCGCGTGGCGGACTGCACATGTTCATCGCGGACGACCGCCGCGAGCAAGGGGACTTCCAGGCCGAGGTAGTGCCGCGCCTTTTCCGAAAGGCGGGCATGGATCGCGGCGGCCTGCGCCGCCTCATCCACCTGGTTGACGACCAGCAGCACCGGGTTGTCGCAGGCGTTGAGATGCAGGATTCTCAGCAAGGCAAACGCCCCTGCCTGCGACCCGGGGTCGGGGGTCACCACCAGCAGCACGAGGCGGGACAGGCGGCAGCAGGCAATCACCGCTCGCGGTGACATGCCGGAGGTATCGATCACGAAATCATCGTAGCCGGACCACACCTCGTGGGCGGCTACCAGCGCGGCAAGCTCGTCACGGTCCAGGCCATTCCAGTGCAAGAGCGGGATACGGGATGCAATGATGTCGACACCCTGATACCCATGGCAGGTGACGCCGGTTTTTCTATCCTGATGCTTCGTGGTGGAACGCTGGCGCAGCTGCAGCAGCTGATTGAGGGAACGCTGGCCGCCGCCCTCATGATAGTAGCCGACGCCATGGCCCTTTCTGGCCAGTTCGAGGGCGATATTGATCCCCAGATGGGTTTTTCCGACCTGCTCCAGGCCGCTCGTCAGGGTGATGATTCCGCTCATGTCAGCGCACCGCAGGCAAATGGCGGGTGAGGCGCGGCAGCCGGCTTACCGTGCCAGTTCATCGATCGTCTGGCGCTGTTTGGCGCTTTGTTCCATGACCGTGTCCTCGATAGCCCTCGCCTTGTCGAGCATGTCGGTCTGCGATTTCCATACATGTTCGCCGTCCGGGCGCGGTGTCTCCCGGGAATCGGCGGAGCCACCGCCTTCGCCGCAGGAGGCCAGCAGGAGTACCACGCAGAAAATCATCGCCTTTCCGTACATCATCCCCTCCTCGCCCCTCACCGGCTTGACCGGGTCTGGAGGCTATTTTTCAGCCAGTCAATGATAACGGCACTTTCCATGGGTTCTCCAACATAATAGCCCTGGTAGTAGTCACACCCCATGGCCTTCAGCAACTCGTATACCGGGCGGGTTTCAACCCCCTCGGCCGTCACGGTGAGTCCCATGTTGTGGGCCAGGTCGATGGTCGCATGGACGATCGAGGCATTGTCGTCATCGGTATCCATGTCGATCACGAACGACTTGTCGACCTTCAGCGTATGCACCGGCAGGCGCTTGAGGTACGCCAGCGAAGAATGGCCGGTGCCGAAGTCATCGATCGAGAGGGTCAGCCCCATGGAACTGAGCTGATTCAGGATCTCGATGACCTGGTTCGGATCCAGCATGACCCCCGTCTCGGTGATCTCGAGCAGCAGGGAGTCGGGCTTGAGCCGGTGGCGTTCCAGCGTCTTCGCGATGACCTCCGTCAGCTTGTAGTCGTGCAGGTTGTGCATCGACAGGTTGATGCCGACGCGCAGCCCGGGGCTGACCTGCTGCAGCCGAACCAGTTCCCGGCACGCCGCGTTGATGATCCATTCGGAGAGCAGGCGTATCAGCCCGCTCTGTTCGGCCACGCGGATAAAGGTCTCCGGCAGCAGGACCTGGCCGTCGGGCTGTCGCCAGCGCACCAGCGCCTCGAGGTAACTCACCCCCCCTGTCCGGAAATCGAGAACGGGCTGGTACACGAGGAACAGGTCGTTGCGTTCGATATCCTCGTTCAGCACGCCGTCCAGGGCCATCCTGGCCATGGTGGCCTCTTCCGTGATATTCGGGTTGTAAATCGCATAGCCGGCCTGCGTCTTTTTCGCCGCGTACATGGCATAGTCGGCATGGCGCAGCAGGGCATCGACCTCCTCGCCATGATGGGGCATCAGGGCGATACCGATCGAAACCGAGGCGGACAGCGTGTGGTTTTCCACCTCGAATTCGGACTTCATGGCATGCATGATTTTCTGCGCGACCTGGAACGCCTGCGCGCCGTCGGTACCCGGCAGGATGATGGCGAACTCGTCGCCCCCCAGACGCGCCAGGGTGTCGGACTCGCGCAGCACGCCGGCCATGCGCTGCACCACCTGCTTGAGCAGCTGGTCGCCCGTATGATGCCCCAGCAGGTCGTTGACGTACTTGAAGCGCACCAGGTCAACCAGCATGACGGCGGTAATAGTCGGCGTCCTGCGGTTCTCGGCAATGGCCTGTTTCAGGCGATCCTCCAGCAGTGCGCGGTTGTAGGTACCGGTCAGCGGGTCGCGTATCGCCATGTCGCGCAACGATTCATAGAGCTCGCCGAGGGCCTGGAAGCTGGCCGGTGCGTCGGCCGCCTGCGCGGCCGGCTTTTCACTGGCCGCATCCCCTCTCCCCAGGCGCCCGCCGCGGAGCCGGTTGCTCAATTCCTGCAGCGGTTTGAACACCGAGTACTTCACGAACCAGAGCGCCGTCGCGACGCTGACCAGAATGATGGCGATGACGACGGCAATCAGCCGGGTATCGGTCTGGTCGAGCTTGTCCACCAGCGCATCGGCATTCCTGGCCGCCGCGATCCGGATCGCCGGGCGCGAATCATTCGTGTGCAGGATGAAGTCGGAGACCACGGTGCTCGCCGTCGGACTTTCCCCCCAGCCCGGCGTTTCGTAGAGCCTGGCGTGATCGGGCTGCTCAAGCCGGATGGGCATGTTGAGCACCTTGTCGAGACGGTAAAGCGCGGGCACCGGGTCGGAGACTACCTGCAGGTAGCCGCTCGGGTTGAGCCCGCCGACCGGAATGATCACGGCCTGATAAGGACGGTTCCCGGACAGGCAGATTTCCGTCGCGGGTTGCAATCGTCTCGACCCCTCCCGCATGCGCGCCTTGCTCGCCAGGTCCGAACACAGGACGGAACCGCCACGGGCGCTGAAGGTATCGCGCAACGCCGCGCCCAGCAGTTTGAAATTCAGGTCGAAGGCATAGAGGCCCACCGCCGTGACGACATTCCCCGTGATCAGACCCTGCTTGAACTGTTGTTCGAGTTCCGCGGAAAGCACGACCTCGTCATTCGCCGCCAGCGCGGTCCTGAAATCCTCGCTGGCCTGGATCCTGAGTCCCAGCTGGAAGGCATTGCGCTCAAGCTGCAAAAGGATATCCGAGGCCTTGATAGCCACAAGCCGGTTCATGTACTGGCGCTCGAAATCAAACGTCAGGTCACGGTAGATGCGCGTCGTGATCAGTGTCGCCGCCGCACTGATGATGCCGAGCAACACGATGCTGAGCACAAGGCCGGTGAGCAGATTGATGTGAAGTCGTTTCATCGGCCCTCACCCGGGAACATCCTGGATCAGGGGAAATTCCTTATCCCGCCATTCCTCGATGCCTCCCCGGAACCAGTACACCTCCCGGTAGCCGCAGGCGAGCGCGATCCTGACCGCCCTGCCGCTGCGATCACAGCCGACGCCGTTGCAGTAAAAAATAAGCGGCGTCGTGCGGGTGCCTATCAGCCCGGCGAGTGAATCACAGTCCGTCTTCGTATCGACGAGGTTCACCGAACCCTCGATATAACCGTCGGCGCGGTCTTCCCTGATGCGGGCGTCGATCAGGACGGTGTCCGGGTGGTCCACCACCTGCGCGATCACCTGCTCGGCATCGATGGTCACCGCACCCGCGATCTCGGGAGGACCGGTGTGCCCATCCGCCGCAGACGGCGCGCCGCCAGGCATGAGCGTCGCCAGCAGGAGGGCTCCCGCATAGCACGCAGGATTTATTTTTATTCTAATGAACATATAGATATGGTCATCTACCGATGTGATTGATTAACTTGCGCCAAGTGTTTGCCGACCCGTCAGTCACATCTTAGCCGCAGTGGAGGGGAATAGCAGCACTTTGACACGCGCAAACAGGAGCTGCGGAGACAACCCGCCGCGCGCTGGAGCAGGAGCGTCTGACCGGATTGCTCCTCGGCTCGCGCGGCGTTCGGCGTCAGGGACAGCGATAAATCAGGAAGACCTGCCGGCCGTCGGTCGGCTCCGTCTCTGCCGCGACGACGTTGCCGCCGATCCTGGCGGCTTCGTTGCGCGCCAGCGTGCGGAGTTCCCCGCGCACCTTTTCCTCGCTGCGCGAAATGGCGCCGATCCTGTCCTTGACCGAGACCGTGACCCGGGACTTGCGTTCACACCCCTGCACCTGGTCCAGGGTGCGCACCTCAACACGCGCACCCTCGTCGGTGAGCGGAACCCAGGTGCAGGCTGAAACCAGCAGCAATAGCATGAGGGCGGACCCTCCCCGTTTACTCATCATGATTACCTCCTGCGGCAAAAACGATTAATCGCAATGTCCCCCATTATGCCGCCGAGCCTCGGTTTATTTCATTCCCCGTAGGTGCGAATTCATTCGCACGGTCACCTCATCGTTCAAGATGTGCGAATGAATTCGCACCTACAAC
>JAHKKL010000429.1 GCA_020027635.1 Gammaproteobacteria bacterium | reverse complement strand
GGCCAGCTTCATCATCTCGGAGGGCTGGAAACGGACGAAATAGAGGTCCAGCCAGCGCTGTGCCCCGCCGCTGATCTCGCCCTCGATCAATACCGCCAGTAGCAGCAGGATGCCGGCCGCGAAGACCCAGGGCGTCATGCGTTGCAACCAACGGGGTGTGATCTGCGCTACCGCGATCATCACCGCAAAGGCGATGCACAGGCGCAGTATCTGGCGGCCGATCATATCCATGTCCCTGCCGCCGGCGCTGTAGAGGACCAGCAGACCGATGGTCGATACCCCGATCAGCGTGATCAGCAGCGGCGCATCGATGTGCAGGCGATATTGCCAGCCGCGCCGGCTGGCGTCCTCCCGGCTGGATGAAAGCACGGTGCTCATGTCGGCCCGCTGAGCAGATAACTGTCCATGATGGCGCGGGCGATGGGAGCGGCCACGGAAGCTCCGTGGCCGCCGTGTTCGACGATGACGGCCACGGCGATCTTCGGGTCGTCCACGGGCGCGAAGGCGATGAACAGGGCATGATCGCGCAATTTCTCATCGATGCGCTTCGCATCGTATTTTTCCTCCTGCTTGAGGCCGTAGACCTGTGCCGTCCCTGTCTTGCCGGCGATCTTGTAGCGACTGTCGAGGCCGATGTGCCGGGCCGTGCCGCGGGCGCTGTGCACCACATCGACCATGGCATTGATGACCGTCTCCCAGTTTTTCGGGTCACGCACGGAAATGGTTTCCTCGATCTGCAACACGTGCGGCAGCAGGGCAGTGCTGCCGGCTTCCTGCTCGGCGTGGATGATGGATGGGCTGATACGCCGGCCACGGTTTGCCAGGGTCGCCGTGGCTACGGCCAGTTGCAGGGGTGTGGCCATAAAAAAACCCTGGCCGATGCCGGTGATGATGGTCTCGCCCGGGAACCAGGGCTGGTTGCGCCGTGCGCGTTTCCACTCTGGCGAGGGTAACAGTCCCGGCAGCTCTCCCAGGATATCGATGCCGGTGAGGCTGCCGAAACCAAAGTGCGAAAGATAATCATGGAGCCGGTTGATGCCCATCGACAGGGCGAGGTCGTAGAAATACACGTCACAGGACTGGGCAATCGCCGTACTGAGGTTTACCGTGCCATGTCCGGTATGCTTCCAGTCGCGGTATTTGCGCGTGCTGCCCGGCAACATGAAAAACCCCGGGCAGTAGGTGCTGGATCTGCCGCTGGTTATGCCTTGCTCCAGCCCCGCCAGTCCCATGAAGGGTTTGACGGTGGATCCCGGGGGGTATTGCCCGCGCAGGGCACGGTTGAACAGGGGTTGCTTCTCGTCATCCTTGAGCGCCTTGTAGTCGACGTATTCGATGCCGTTCACGAACGGATTCGGGTCGTAGGTCGGCATACTGACCAGGGCCAGGATGTCGCCGGTTCTGGGGTCGAGCGCGATGGCGGTGCCCGTAGCGTCGCCAAAGGCCTTTTCCGCGGCATCCTGCAGGCGCGAGTCGAGCGTCAGGTACAGGTTTCTCCCGGGAATGGGCGGGGTTCGCTGCAGCACCCGCAGGATGCGCCCCTGCGCGGTGATTTCCACCTGCTGCACACCGACTTTGCCGTGCAGTACGTCCTCATAGGATTTCTCGATGCCGATCTTGCCGATGTGAGTCGTGCCGTTGTAATTGGACGTGTCCAGATCCTTCAGGGCATTTTCATCGATGCGCCCGACGTAACCCAGTGCGTGCACCGCGAGTTTTCCCAGCGGGTAATGGCGCGCCAGACCGGCCTGGATATCGACGCCCGGGAAGCGATGCCGGTTGACCGAGAAGCGTCCGACCTCCTCGTCACTCAGGTGAAAACGCAGCGGCACGGCTTCAAAGCGCGGTTTGCTGCTGAGAAGTTTCTCGAACCGGATGCGGTCGGTCTCCCGGATGTCGATGATCGGCAGGTTGTCGGCGAGCAGGATGCCGTTGCGGTCAAAGATCAGGCCGCGGTTGGGGGCGATGGCCTGCAGCTTCACGCGGTTGTCTTCCGACAGCGTCGTGAAGTGTTCATGCGCGATGACCTGCAGGTAGATGAGCCGGCTGAACAGCGCCAGCAGCATTATGCCGCATAACACCAGCAGGATGATCACCCGGTTGGTGAACAGGCGGTATTCCAGGAAATGGTCTTTGAGCGTCAGCTGTCGCAGCATAACGGCTGATGATAGAGCATGAGTCCGGTTCGCATTTTAACTCACGCGGAAACCACGCCGCAGTGACCGCAGGGCGAAATAGACCGGCGGCCAGACGATCATGCCCATGAGGGAGTGTGCCCAGTAATACCAGGGCGGCCCGGGACGGCCGATGAAGCGGCTGACCCAGAGTGCCAGCAGCTGATGCAGCACCAGCAGTACCAGGACGGTCAGTGCCTGCTGCCAGATCGGGAACAGCCGGATGCGTTGATGGAATCTCAAGGTCAGGAAAGCGACGATGGTGAGCGCCATGGCGTGCTGTCCCAGCAGGGTACCGGTCAGCATATCGACCAGCAGCCCCATCAACCAGCCGGTGCTGACGCCGACCCGCTCCGGCAGCGCCAGGCACCAGTAGATCAGCACCAGGCCGACCCAGTCGGGTCGCAGGTAACGCAGCCATTCCGGCAGCGGAATGATGGTCAGCAACAGGGCCAGCAGGAACGTCAACACGATCACGCCGCCGCCATGATGCCTGGCAAGGGTCACGGTGTTTTCTCTGTCGCCACGGGGGGTGCATCCGCGCCGGACGCATCCCCCGCTGGTGCGGCGGCCGGCTTCAGGGCATGCGTCTCTCCCGGCCATACCAGCAGCACTTCGCGGCTGCGGTCCAGCCGCGCGGTGGGGGTTGCGGTGACGTGCGCGAAGGATTGTCCGGGGTCATGCTCGATGGCTTCGACGATGGCCACCGGATAGCCGGGCGGAAACTTGCCGCCGAGTCCGGATGTCGTCAGGAGGTCACCGGGGCGTACGTCGGCATTGTTCGAAATGTAGGGCAGATCCAGCCGGTTGATGGTGCCGCTGCCGATGGCAATGGTCCGTATGCCGTTGCGGTTGATCTGCACCGGGATCGCATGCGAGGTATCGGTGATCAGCAGAGCGGTCGAGGTGTAGGGCCCGACATGCACGACCTGGCCCATCACGCCGTTGGCGTCGAGCAGTGGCTGACCGGGATAGACTTTGTCCAGTTCCCCCTTGTTGATGATGATCTGATGCTGGTAGGGGTCGAGATTGGCGGACAGCAGCTCCGCCACCAGTATCTTCTGGCCGACCTGGAAGGACGAGTCGAGCAGTTCGCGCAGGCGGATGTTCTCGACCTCCAGCGACTGCAGTTTCTGGGTCTGGGCCTTGAGCATCAGGTTCTGGGTGTGCAGGCTGGCGTTTTCCTCCTGCAGCTGGCGGCGCGTGGCCAGGGATTCGCTGAACCAGCCATAGACCGAGCCGGGCAGTTCCACGATCATCTGCAGGGGGTAGACCACCACCGACAAGCCGGCGCGCAAGGACTCGATGTGCTGCTGGCGGTGGTCCATCGTCATCAGCACGACCGACAGGGCCACGAATACGACCAGCCGTGCCGTAATCGAGGGACCCTGTGTGAAAATCAGTTTCATGGGATCACCTCTTGCTATAACGTGGTGCTGATCCGCGAGCAAAACGTATCCCGCGGTTGGCCCGCTATGCTATGAACCCCGTCAGGACGGCACGGGGGTGCCGCGGTTATTCCACGGTGAAGACGTCGCCGCCCCGCTCGTCGAACATTTCCAGGGCGCGCCCGCCGCCGCGCGCGACGCAGGTGAGCGGATCATCGGCT
>JAHKKL010000132.1 GCA_020027635.1 Gammaproteobacteria bacterium | reverse complement strand
CGTTGCACATCATGGAGACGTAGTCGAGACGGTCCATGTAGCCGATGCTCTGGTTCCAGGGCTTGCTCTCGGCGAGCTTCTCCGTGCCGCGATGCAGCAAGCCAATGTGCGGATCGGCACGCATAATCACCTCGCCGTCCAGCTCCAGCACCAGGCGCAGCACGCCATGGGCCGCCGGGTGCTGCGGACCGAAGTTGAGGGTGTAGTTGCGGATCTCTGGCATGGCTTATTCCGCCGTCTCGGCGGCCTTCGGCGCTTCGGGTTCCGCGGGTCTCGCGGCGCGGATCACCTTGGGCACGAGCACGCGCGGCTCGATGCTGACCGGCTGGTAGACCACGCGTTTTTTCTCGGGGTCGTAGATGACCTCCACGTTGCCGCTCAGCGGGAAGTCCTTGCGGAACGGATGGCCGATGAAACCGTAATCGGTCAAGAGGCGGCGCAGGTCCGGGTGGCCATCGAACAGGATGCCAAACAGGTCGAACGCCTCGCGCTCGTACCAGTCGGCGCTGTTCCAGACCGTGATCACGGAAGGCACCACCGGCAGCGCGTCCTCGGCGGCGTACACGCGCAGGCGCAGGCGCCGGTTCAGGGACAGTGACAGCAGGTGATAGACCACGGCGAAGCGTTGCGCCACCCAGGGTTTCTCCACCACCAGATCTTCCGTGACCGCCTTGAGGCGGCCTTCTGTTCTGGCCTCGACGCCACGACTGAAGCCGGTTCCCGAGGATGCCTCGGTAGTCCATTCATCCTTGCCGTAACTGGCATAGTCCACGCCGCACAGGTCGATCAGTATTTCAAAGGCAAACGCCGGCTCGTCGCGCAGCGCCGTGGCCATGGCGAGCAGATTCTCCGGGGCCACCTCGACCGTGACTTCGCCCACCGCCACCGTCACGCGCTGCAGGCCGTCACCGAAGCGTTTCCTGAGTTGCTCTGCGAGCCGGCTGGGACTATCGGTCATGGACGCGGTCCTCAGCGGGCGATGGTATTGGTGCGGCGGATCTTGTTCTGCAGCTGCATAATGCCGTACAGCAGGGCCTCGGCCGTCGGCGGGCAGCCCGGCACGTAGATGTCGACCGGGACGATCCGGTCGCAGCCGCGCACCACCGAATAGGAATAATGGTAATAGCCGCCGCCGTTGGCGCAGGAACCCATGGAGATCACCCAGCGCGGTTCGGCCATCTGGTCATAGACCTTGCGCAGCGCCGGGGCCATCTTGTTCACCAGCGTGCCGGCCACGATCATCACGTCCGACTGCCGCGGACTGGGGCGGAAAATGATGCCGAAGCGGTCCAGGTCATAGCGCGAGGCGCCGGCCTGCATCATCTCGACGGCGCAGCAGGCCAGCCCGAAGGTCATCGGCCACAACGAGCCGGTGCGCGCCCAGTTGATCAGCGCATCGGCGCTGGTGGTGATATAGCCTTCCTTGAGTAGTCCCTCAATACCCATGGCGTCTAGATCCCCTCAGGACGACTGGCAGGCGTCACTCGCGGACGTTCGCATCCCCGCTGCGCGGGGCCCCTGCTCACTGCTCGCTCCGGTGTCTCCTCAAGCAAACTCATGCCTGACAACCCGTGGCGTCGACACCCCGGCGTCGCTCGCGGACGTTCGCATCCCCGCTGCGCGGGGCCCCTGCTCACTGCTCGCTCCGCTATTCCCACTCCAAGGCCCCCTTCTTCCACTCGTAGATGAAGCCAATCACCAGGATCGCCAGGAAGATCATCATGGAGACGAAGCCGAATAGGCCGATGGAATCCAGCACCACGGCCCAGGGGAACAGGAAGGCGATCTCGAGATCGAAGATGATGAACAGGATGGCGACGAGGTAGTAGCGCACGTCGAAACGCATGCGCGAATCCTCGAAGGCCTCGAAACCGCACTCATAGGGCGAGAGCTTCTCGCTGTCGGGTTTGTGCGGCGCCAGCAGGAACCCCGCCAGGATCGGGAGCACGCCGACGGCGATGCCGATGGCGATGAAGATCATGATGGGCAGGTAATTATCCAGCATCTAAAAACCGCCTCACGCGCCCCGGTCAGCCGAAACCCGGCGCTTTTTCAGAGTTTGTGAAGAATTGGACCGGCCTTGAAAAACGATGTTGCAGTCTAGGCCAGCCGGGCGACGGGTGTCAAGCTGGAGGCTGTCCGTTTTATCTATATTTTTCTTATGCTTAGTCTGTTTTCTAGGGGTATAAAAAATACCCGTGCAAGGCCCGCACGGAGACGGCGGATACGCCGGCACAACAAACCGCAGGTGTTGCACCCGGCGCGGGATCGAATCACTTCAGAAAACATGGTGCCGATGGCCGGACTCGAACCGGCATGGCTTGCGCCACTGCCCCCTCAAGACAGCGTGTCTACCAATTTCACCACATCGGCCTGAGTCGAAACGCGACGCCGCAAGCGGCGCGGCTTATTCAGGTAAATCTTCCACCTTCTTCTTGTCCGGCGTCGCCGCTGCCTTCGGCGCGGCGCCGGCGGTGGCCGGTTTCTTCGCTGCCGGTTTTTTGGTCGCCGGTTTCTCGGTTACCGCCTTCTTTTCCACCGGTTCGGCAGCAGCCGGTTTCGCGGCGGCTGGTGCCTCAGCGGGGGGTGTCCCGGCGGCCGGCTGTTCTGCCACCGGGTTCTCGGCTGCCGGACTCTCGCCGGCTGGTGCCGGAGTGATTTCCGGTAGATCCGGTGCCGCGCTCTTCAGCTTGTCGAGGGCCGCAGCCGTTTCCTCCTGCTGCGCGGCTTTCTGCTGGGCATTCTGTTGCTCGATCTGCTCGGCCACGCTGTCGGGGGCCGCGCGACTCACGTGGAGCACCAGGGGCGAGGCGATCAACAGGCAGTTGATGAAGAACACGGTCGCCAGAATGGCGGTTGCCCGCGTGAAAAACGAACCCGAGCCGCGCGAACCGAACACCGTGCCCGAGGCGCCGCTGCCGAATCCGGCGCCCATGTCGGCGCCCTTGCCCTGCTGCAAGAGCACCAGGGTGATGATGCTGATGGACACCAGGATCTGCACAACCAGGAGTAGGGTAAACATAGGCGACCGTCAATTCAGCTGTTGGACAGGATTGGCTCAGGCGTTGCCGGCCCGGCCGATCGCGAGAAAATCGTTGGCATCCAGGGAGGCTCCGCCGATCAGGCCGCCGTCGATATCCGCCATGGAGAACAGCTCCGCGGCATTGCTGCCCTTGACGCTGCCGCCGTAGAGGATCTGGATCTTCGCCGCGACGGCCTTGTCCAGCCCGGCCAGCTTGCCGCGGATGAAGGCATGCACGTCCTGCGCCTGCTGCGGCGAGGCGGTCTTGCCGGTGCCGATGGCCCAGACCGGTTCGTAGGCGATCACGGCATCGGCCAGCGCGCCGATGCCCTCGAGGGCGATGACGGCGTCCAGCTGGCGGCCGACGACCTGTTCGGTGATGCCCCGCTCCCGTTCCTCCAGCAGCTCGCCCACGCACAGGATCGGCACCAGCCCGGCCTTGCGCGCGGCGGCGAACTTGCGCGCCGTGAAGTCGTCGCTCTCGCCGTAGATGCTGCGCCGCTCGGAGTGTCCCACGATGGCGTACTTGCAACCGACATCGGTCAGCATGCCGGGGGCCACCTCGCCGGTATGGGCGCCGGATTCCCGGTCGTTGACGTCCTGGGCGCCGAGCGCGACCGACGTCCCCTTCAGCATGGCGGCCACCTGCGGGATGTAGACATAGGGCGGGCAAACCGCCAGTTCCGCCGTGGTGACCGTAGCCAGGCCCGCCTTGATCCCCTCGACCAGCTTTTTGACGCTGGCGAGCGACCCGTTCATCTTCCAGTTACCGGCGACCAGTGGCTGACGCATTTCGACCTCCCGTGAAAGCAAGCCGGGTAGCTTAGCGATCCGGGACCGGAAAATCAATTTGTCCGGGGAATGCCCGGTTACGCAGGGACCTTTCTTATTGATCAGGCGGACCAGATGGGGGTCTGCGACCAACCCCATTTCGTGAAAATCCACATACCCGGGAAAAAGTCCGGTTCTTGACTATCCTTACGGTACAACAACCCAATGGACCCCGGTAAAGGAGGATCGCTATGGCCAGGAAAGCGCTTTGCATCGGCATCAACAACTACCCCGGTACTCATATGGACCTGCAGACCAGCGGCAGCGCGCTGACGGACGATGAAATCCACATCCTGTTCGGCGCCCGCAAGGCCGGCGTGCGGCGGCTGCTGATCTCCGACAGCTGCCACTCCGGCACCGTGACGCGCGCCGCCCCGGCGGAACCGGAGGCGGAGGCGCCGCGCCCGCGCTTCATGTCCATGGGCAACTGGCTGCCGGAAAACCGGTTGCCGCGCACGCCGGCCGGCAACCTGGTCTCGCAACTCGGCGTCGCCATCGGCCCGTCGCCTTTTCAGCGGGCGCTCGCCAAGCAACAGGGCGACCTGCTGCTCGCCGGCTGCAAGGAAGGCCCCAACAATTACAGCTACGACGCGAAGATCGGTGGCCGCTACAATGGCGCCTTCACGGTGATACCGATTTCCGCTTGGATGATCACGTGGTCACCAATACCACGTCGCAGGATTGGCAGTATGCTTCAGTGGAGGAGGTACTTTACGAGTCGGGTTCGATATGGATCGAGACACAAGAGCTTGCTAATGACCGGGCTTTTACTCCCCAGCAAATCGAAGGCCTGACCGGCCAGGGGGCGCCAGCACCCACCACCACAACGCGAACATCACGTGCGAAGCGGCATACGGGAAACAGTACTAAAAGAGGAAGAAAAAAACGGCGGTAGTCCAGCCACAGATGCCGGATCAGGCGAGTTTGTGTATCAGTTCTGTGATGCGGCGTTGCATGCAGGTCACGCCGAGACATAGCGCTCGAGAATCAACAACGGCTCGGCTGGCGCGGCAGGGTCACTGGACGGGGAGCAAGCGAAGATGACGATATCACTGGAAAACGAACAACTACAAGAGATTCTTTCCGTGCACGCGCACAACCGGGACTGGCGCGCCGAGTTTGACCGCCTGCAGCGGGGCGATGCGACGCTGACACGGCAATCCGCGGGTGAACCGGCGATCAAGGCGGTGCAGCGCCTGCTGGTCTTTCTCGGCTATTCGACGGCTTCCACGGGTGCCTTTCTCATTGACGGAGATTTCGGGCGCGGCACGAACCGGGGTGTGGCGCAGTTCCAGTTTGAGCATGGCCTCAACCCGGCTGTGACACGCGAGGCGCTTTGCTATCCTTGTGCATTCAACACGGCGCGCAGCGGCATCGTCGCGGTTCCCGATGTCAGGCTCGACGTGGCAACGCTGGAAAAAATGGCTACGGTGGCACTGGACGCAATCTCCCAAAATACGATTCCATTCGGAAACTTCGACGATGCGCTTTTTCATCTCAACGGTCTCCACGAACGGCGCGCGCTGAATTGCCGGCAGATCCTGGAACGTTACGGCACCGCGTCCAGCACGGCGGTGGCGACCTTGCTGTCGGAGAAGGGCGCCGATATCAGGCCGGAATGGATTCTGGCGATCATAAAGCAGG
>JAHKKL010000131.1 GCA_020027635.1 Gammaproteobacteria bacterium | reverse complement strand
ATACAGTCATCCACCTCATCACCCGGTTGGATTGGGGCGGGTCGGCGCACAACACGCTGCTGACTGCCATCGGGCACGACCGATCCCGTTTTGTTCCCCTTGTCGTTGCCGGCACGATCGGTCAATGGGACGATCAGGGCGGCCTGCAGGCCAGGGACGCGCAAGGTGCGATCCTCCAACAAGCCGGCGTCCGATGGCAGGTGCTCCCGAGCCTGACGCGCGCGCTCCATCCGATCAAGGATCTGATCGCGTTATGGAGCCTGGTACGGCTGTTTCGTCGTGAGCGGCCGGCGATCGTGCATACGCATACGTCCAAGGCCGGCGCGCTGGGCCGGCTGGCCGCCTGGATCGCGGGTGTGCCGGTGCTGGTCCATACCCCGCACGGGCATGTGTATTACGGACATTTCAATCGGCTGTTGTCGTGGCTGTTTCTGCGCATCGAACGGATGCTGGTGCGGGTGACGACGTCGATGATTGCGCTGACCGAGGCGGAGCGGGAGGAGCATCTGTCCCGGCGGATCGGGTCCCGGGCGACGTTTGCCGTGATTCCGAGCGGGATCGACGTCGAACGGTTCCGGCGCGTCGCCGTCGGCGCCGGGGCGCGGCCTTCAGGGACGACCTATCCGGAAGGGGCATTTGTCATTGGGTCGGTGGGATGGCTGACCCCGGTGAAGGGGCATCGCGTGCTCATCGAGGCCGTGGCCAAACTGAAGCCCAGATATCCACGCGTGCATGTCCTGCTCGCAGGCAGCGGAGGATTGCGTGACGATCTCGAAAAGCTGGCTGCCCGGCTCGGTGTCAAATCGAGCGTGGAATTTTTGGGAATGAGGACGGACGTGCCGGAGTGCTTGAGTGCGATGCATTGTTTCGTACTTCCGTCATTCAATGAAGGAATGGGGCGGGCCCTGGTGGAGGCCATGGCGGCTGCCAGGCCGGTCGTGGCGAGCCGGGTCGGGGGAATTCCGGCGATTGTCGAGGATCGCCGTGCCGGACTCCTGGTCCCGCCCGGCGATGCGGACGCGCTGGCTGCGGCGCTCGCGGACGTGATCGACCGTCCGGAGTGGGCCCGGACACTGGGTCTGGCGGCCCGTAACCGCATTGACGCGACGTTTTCCGTGCCGGCGATGGTGCAGGCCGTTGAGACGGTGTATGAGGAGGCATTGAGGCGAGTGGGCGCGGCATGAATCTCATAGTCACATGGCGGGTCGGTGTCATAATTGATGCGACGTTTTCTGTGCTGGCGATGGTGCAGGCTGTTAAGACTGTGTATGACGAGGCGTTGAGGCGAGTGGGCGCGGCATGAATAGCATGGGCGCATGGCGCAGCATTGCAGCAATTGTGCTTGGCATCGCGGCTCTCCTGTGCGGCGGGCCGCCCGACTCGTTGGGGGCGGAATCACCCGGCTCGTCCGGTACGACGCTCACGGTGGCGGTTCACGTGCACAGCAACGTCAGTACCGGCAGCTTGAGTCTTGACCAGATCGCCGAGCAGGCCCAACGAATGGGGATCGACGCGGTCGTGTTCTCGGAGAACCTGGCATTGCGCTACGAGTACGGCCTGTTTCCGCTCCGCGGGATCATCAGGCAGACGGTGACGCTGCCCTCTGTCGTGAAATATGGCGTCGAACGTTATGTTGCGGCGATCGCGGCGGCGCAGGCCAGGCATCCCGGCATACTGCTGGTGCCCGGCGTGGAGGTTGCGCCGCACTATTATTGGACCGGATCGCTGTCGGGCCGGAATCTGACCATGTACAACGCGCAGAAAAATCTTCTCGTGATCGGATTGACGCGGCCTGAGGACTATATTGCCCTGCCGGTTCCCGGCAATGCGGGCTTCGCCCGTTACGGATGGGAGACGCTGGGAAAACTGTGGCCGGCGTTGCTGTTCGTGCCGGCCATCTGGCTGTGGCGGCACAGGACCTCCCGGCGGGTGCGAGTAGGGGTGGCGATGGTCCGGATAGTCAAACACTTCCGGGTGCCGGCCGGTCTGATGGCCGCAAGCGGTGTCGTGCTGCTGCTGCTGGCATGGCCCTACGAGTCGCCGCTCTTCAGCTTCTATGATGATCAGTTGCGCGAACGGCCCTACCAGGCGTTGATCGATGCGGCGGTGCAGCGTGGTGGGGCGGTGGTCTGGTCGATGCCGGAAGCGGTCGATTTTAATGTCTACCCGTATGGCGCGCTGGGACCGGTGACGGTGAAAACAAATCCCTATCCGCTCTCGCTGCTGCAGACGACCGGCTATACGGGCTTCGGCGGCGTCTATCAGGATACACGCACCATCACGGAACCGGGCGCGCTCTGGGATCAACTGTTGTTGCAATATCTCGGCGGACACCGGGCCGTCCCGCCCTCCGTATTCGGCGAGATCGCCTTCCACCGGCCTGGCCAGGCCGGGATTGAGCTCGATCAAGTGCTGAACGTTGTCACGGTCAGGGAACGTACGGTCGCCGGCCTGGTGGACGCGATCAAGACGGGGCGGCTCTACGCGCTGTCGCAGGCGGGGCGGCCGTTCGGCCTGCGGCTCGACACCTTCCAGGTCGAAATGCCGGACGGCGCCCGTGCAGCCGTCGTTGGGCAGCCATTCGTGCGAAGCGGCGCGGAGCCGCTGGCGGTGCGCATCGCGGTGACGGCGACAGATCGCGGGACGCATCCGGTGCAGGTGACGATCATCCGTTCCGGCCAGGTCATGGCGCGCATGACCGGCACCACGCCCTTTCATCAGCAGGTGGTCGATTCCGCTGTGCCGGCCGGCGCGGCTGCCTATTACCGCGTGGATGTGCGGGGCGAAGGGGAAATTCTCAGCAACCCGATCTTTGTGACAAGCCGTTAGGAGGTTTATCTCGTTTGTCTGGTTTGTCTCGTTGTCCGGAACAAACCAGGGAAACCAAATAAACCAGATCAACCAGACGAACCAGATAAACCAGACCAACCAGATAAACCGAAGATGAAAGTTGCCATCCATCAGCCGCAGTTTTTGCCCTGGCTCGGGTACCTGGACAAGATCGACCGGGCCGATCTGTTTATCCTGCTCGATTCCGTCCAGTTCAAAAAGAACGAATGGCAGAACCGCAATCGCATCCGCACCGCCCAGGGATCGCAATGGGTGACGGTTCCCGTGCTGCACGACTTTGGACAGCCCATCAAAGACGTGCGGATCAATCAGACGACAGATTGGCGGGTGAAGCACCTCAAGGCTCTGGAGATGCACTACGCCCAGGCGGCTCATCGCGAGCCGGTGCTTGCCGGACTGCGCGCGATCTACAAGCAGCCGTGGGACCGCCTGGCGGACCTCAATGTGGCTGTGCTTCGGTGGCTGCTTGGCGAGTTCGGGATCAAGACTCCGCTGCGCCTCTCGTCGGACATGCAGCTTCCGGAGGAGCCCACGGAACGTCTGATCGGGATCTGCCGGACCGTCGGCGCCACATCCTATCTGGCCGGCGCCGGTGCCAGGGACTACATGGATTTCAAGAAATTCGAGGCGGCGGGCATTCCCGTGGAGATGCAGGACTTCCGGCATCCCGTCTACCGGCAGTGCTACAAGCCGTTCCTGCCCGGCATGGCCGCAATCGATTTACTCTTGACCTGCGGGGGGCAGTCGCTTCACAGTCTCCGCAGTACGAGATCGTGACAGGCGGGAGAGGGGGCCATGCCGACAAAACAGGACAATCGAATCCGGGTGCTGGCGCTGGGGGCGCATCCGGACGACATCGAAGCCGGGTGTGGCGGCACGCTCATCAAGTATGCGCTCAACGGCCATCGGGTGTTTCAGATGGTCATGACGGCGGGCGAGCAGGGCGGCCGTGGCGCCGTGCGCCGGCGGGAACAGCAGCGGGCCTCGAAACATCTGCATGTCGAGAAAATCTTCTGGGGCGGTTATCGCGACACCAGCGTGCCGATGGAACAGGGGCTGATCCAGAAGATCGAGCGGGTCGTCAAGGCGGTGGACCCGCATTTTATTTTTGTGCACTATCATGACGACACCCATCAGGATCACCGCCATCTGGCCGTCAGCACGGTGACGGCGACCCGCTACACGCGCAACGTGCTGTTCTACGAGGGGCCGACCTCGCAGAATTTTTCTCCGACGGTGTTCGTGGACATCGATCCTGTCTTGCAGGAAAAGATCAACGCACTGAAGGCCCATCAGTCGCAGGTGATGAAGACGAACATCGAAGGGCTCACCATCGTGGACATCATTCGCTCCTCCGCCCACTTCCGCGGCATCCAGGGACGGGTCAAGAACGCGGAAGCGTTCGTGCCACTGCGTCTCTTCATCAATATCAAGCAGGGATGATCTCCGGCCCGCCCATCACCCATTCCCGGCCTACGCTCGATGCGCAGGATGCGCGAGCAGTGGCGCAGACCGTCCGCTCCGGATGGCTGGCGCAGGGTGCGCGCGTCGAGGCATTCGAACGAAAGATGGCGGCGTTCGTCGGCGTGCGGGGCGGGGTGGCCGTGAACTCGGGCACGGCGGCGCTGAAACTGGCGCTGCTGGCCATCGGCGTGAAAAGCGGGGATGAAGTCATCCTGCCGAGTTATGTCTGCGCCGCGCCGTGGCTGGCGGTCCACCAAATCGGCGCCACGCCGAAGCTCGTGGATATCGAACCGGACAGCTACGCGATCGATCCCGTTCAGGCGAAGAAAGCGTTGTCGAGACGAACGCGCGCCATCATCGTGCCGCATCTCTTCGGATTGCCGGCCGACCTGACCCGCCTGCAGGCCCTGCACGTGCCGCTTATCGAGGATTGCGCGCAGACGCTCGGGGCGACGGAACGGGGTCGCCGGGTCGGCAGCGTCGGCGCGGCGGCGGTCTGTTCCTTCTACGCAACCAAGCTGCTCTGCACGGGAGAAGGCGGCATGCTGTTGTCCCGCAAGGCGGTGATCCTCGAAAAAGGACGGGTGCTGCGGGAATATGACGAGGAGCCGTTGCTGGTGCCAGGCTCTTTTAACCGGAAGATGACGGACCTGCAGGCAGCGCTGGGTCTCTGCCAGGTGCGGCGCCTGCGGCGGTTCCTCCAGAGGCGCAGGGCCATCGCGGAAATCTATCGCAAGTCGCTGAAGAGTGCCGAGGTCGGCTTGCCGGTCGTTCCGAAAGGCCGCACCCATTGTTTCTACCGCTATGTGATCCGGCTGCAGGATGGCCGGCATAGTGGGCTGGAGAAGGTCATGGCGCGTCTCGATCGGCGCGGCGTGCAGTGCCGGCGGCCCGTGTTCAGGCCGCTCCATCGGTATCTGAATCTCAAGGGTTTTCCGGAAAGCGAAGAAGCCCATCGCACTGCCTTGTCCCTGCCGATCTATCCGTCCATGACCGACAGGATGGTGAGGCGCGTCGTCACGGTGCTGTGTGAGGAGCTGGCATGACCGCCCAGACGTCTCAATCGTCGCATTCGGCGCGCACCGCTCGCTGGCTTCCGCTGGCAGCCGGCCTCGGGTGCGTCGGTGCCTTGCTGATCCCGTCCGTGCGCGAGCAATTCATCGCAGAGGGGATTCGGTGGCTCTATAT
>JAHKKL010000130.1 GCA_020027635.1 Gammaproteobacteria bacterium | reverse complement strand
CGCTTGCCGAGCATCTTCTTGGCGACGAAATCCTTGGGCCAGCCGACGTAGCTTTCTACCCATTTCCGGTTGCCGTTGCTGGCGGAGACCACCGACCTGGAGGTGCCGAGATCGATCCCCACGTAAAGCATGTTATCTTTCTTGCTTGACGACATGTTGTATGTTTCCTCTTGCTATCGTTTTCTGGTATGCGCGTCGTTCAAGGTATCCGACGATCCCTGTTTCCAGGAAGCTTGCGACACTGTCCCGGTAACCGGGCGTTGCCAACCGGGTTTCCTCCTCCTTGTTGCTGATGCAGGAAACCTCGATCAGTACGCTCGGCACTTCCACGCCCAACAATACCATAAACGGTCCGGTCTTGGCCCCGGCATCCCGGAGGCCGGCGTTGAGTCGCTTCAGATTATCATAGAGGTGCTTGTGTATGGAGATGGCCAGCGCCTTCGATTCCTCGGTCTTCAGGGTGTCGCCGATCCTTGCGATGACCCTGTGGAAGTCTCCCATGACGTAATCGGAGTCGCGGTTTTCCTGCGCCGCCAGATCGAGGGACTGTTGATCCGTGTAGGGCCCAAAATAATAGGTCTCGACGTAATTCACGGGCTTGGCCGACAGGGAGTTCACGTGGATGGAGACGAACAGGTCCGCATGGTTTTCCTTGGCGAACGCCACCCGTTCCTTCAGGTAAACCTTCCTGTCCTCCTCGCGGGTGAGCAGGACACGGTAACTGCCGGACTGGGTGAGCCTGTCGCGCAGGCGCCTGGCGATATCCAGAGCGACATCCTTCTCTTTGAGCCCCTGGCGACCGGTGGCACCCGGGTCGATACCGCCATGTCCCGGGTCGATGACGATGGTCTGTACCTTGAGGTCGAAAAGGTCGGCCATGGGCAAACCGAGCTGATTAAGCATCGCCTCGTACTGCTCGGCGGTGTCAGCGGGGGTCCCGATGCCCAGGCTGGTCTCGCTACTCGCCGGCAGTACCTCGTCCCGCAAGAGATTGACTGCCGGACTCGGCCCTGCGGATGTGTCGTCAACAATGGGCCGCGCAGCCTGTTCTCCGTTGACCTGCATGGCGACCGGACCGAAACTGTCCACCGAGACGAGCCGGAAATTGATGCCGAGCAGAGCGGCGAGACCGAGCAGCGTGACGATAACAGTCCTGCCCCGATGTCCGAATCTTTTCAGGGGGAGCGGCGGAACCAGCGGCGCGGGCACCGGCAGCGACCGTCCCGTGCCCACGGAGGTACGGGGGATGCCCAGGTTGTCCTCGTAGACACCTCTCAGCACGGCCAGCTTGATATTCGGATGACCGCTCATGACCTAGGCAGAGGCACGCAGGGCGTGCGTCAACAGCTCGGTGGGGGATACACCGTTTACCGAAGTATTGTTGTACATGATTGAAACGGCGTACGGCGAGTTCAGTTCCATAACTGTAACAATCTTAGTCGAATTGCGCGCACCGGTACACGATCGCAGGGGCCGGACAAGGCTTCGTCAACGTGGTTCCTGGTAATCGGCCATACGGAATCCGGGGCTGCACGAGCGGCTGGTACATGCCGCATCCGGAATCTATACTGGAAATTCGCTCCAAAGTCCTGCTATAACAAAAACATGGCAGGAAATGTTGCAAGATCATAATAAAAGGTGAAACTTTTGAGCATCCTCATACAGCACTGGCAAAAAGTCATTGCTACCTTAAGACCATCATCGAAACCGCGTGCGCTTCCTGTGCCGAGTCTGGAGCAACTCCAGCGCGACATCCTGTCTCTCAGCAGGGAGAATTACACCCTGGCAGGGGAGCAGGAACGGTTCCGTGCTGATATCGAGCGTGTCAAGTCCGAAGAAAATCGAAAGATCGATGTACTGGAACAGCACCGCCAGGAGGCGGATAGCGCCAGGAGGGCGGATGCGGAAAGCCTGGCAGAGCTGCAACGGCGGTTCACGGAGACCGAATCCGCTCGCGAACAGATGCGTGATCAGATCAGGGCGATCGAGACCGCTCTGGGTGAATTGTCCGGGAGGCTGGAGAAACGGAGCAATCAGCTCAGGTTTTTGCAGACCTCGACGAGCGAACAGATCAAGACCCTTGAGACCGCCCTGGCTGAGGCATCCAGCCGACTGGAAACAAGGGACAACCAACTCAGCGACTTGCAGGACGCGACGGGCGAACAGCTCAGGGCGCTCGAGGCCGGTCTGGCTGAAACGGCAAGTCGTCAGCTAACACTTGAGAACCGGTGCAGGGAACTCCAGGTCAATATAGTGGAACAGGCAAAGCAGCTTGATACTCACTACTCGTTCACCACCTCCCAGGTGGAAGCGAGGGATAACCAGATCAAGGCATTGGAAAAGAAGCTGGAGGTTGAACATCAGCTGACGTTGAGCCTGTTCCAGGAAACGCAGATACAAGTACACAAACTTCGTCGGCAGTTGATCTGGATAATGGTGGCCGCCGCATTGGTGTTCGTATTGGTAGCAGTGGCAGGTGTCGTGCTCATCCGGGATGCATAGAGGAATACAGGCATCATGGCTGGCATGGGCACGGGTGTGAAACACTACCCCATGCCGTGCCCATACAGAAGGTTCTGAAGGGGAATGCCGATGCCGCGACATACATGCATGACCAACCATCTGGGGCGAAGCTTTTGAGATCAGCCTGCGCAGGCTGGTGTTGCCGGTGGGCGGCATCAGATTGGATTTCCCGGGGTGCGTACGGGAGGCTTCTGCGCCGTCTCGCGACGTCAGGCTTACACTTGTTGCCGCTTGAGAATTTCCCTGATGTACACGGAGAACTCCGCCACATCGAACGAGATGTCCGCCTCGCGCCGGTCCGGCATATGACGCCGCTCGGACGTTACCACGCTTCCCATTATTTCATGTAATGGAAAGAGCGGCACGGGGCGGTAGCGCCGGCGTTGCCCCTTTCTTCTTGTGGGTAGCGTCTCTTCTTGCATAGGGTAGTAATGTAGCTGATGAATGCGGAAAATCCAGCATTGTATGCAGTGTCATGCAATTTCAACAGCGTGCGGCCAACTGATGCATCTGGTCCGAGATTTAATTGTCAACTCAATGATTATCATACTGAGGTGACATAAGGCAAGCCTCGCCTGACGAACCAGTCCCGTGCAGAACGCGCCGCGCTGGACCCTGAGTGCCCAGCGCACCGGTTTGCCCGTGCCTCTGAGGCCATGGCGGGCGTTCACCCGCCATACCGTTTCATGGCGATATCCAGGGCAAGCGTCACACCGGTGTAGATGAGGAGGAAAAGCAGAAATCGCGCCGGAAAGTAACCAAGCCATGACAACATGGGCAACGCAAGGTAAGCGGTAATGGCCGCAATCAATCCCGGGAGTAAACGTATCGCAGTCATGAGTTTTATAGAAAACCTGTGAAAGAATGACGGAAGGAATGGTTGTCCCAAATAGTAGGGAAAAACGCACCCGGCGTGTGATTTATTTCCGCCAGCAGTAGTGCGACCGGGGGGCGGCGGCCCCATCCATTGACTATAGTTTCATTATCCAATCGTTATTTTTCCGGCATAGACCGCGGGAGGTGTGCCATGGCGATCGCAATTTCAGTCAGGCAGTATCTCGAGGACGCAGACATCGAATACCATGTCACGCATCATCCTCGCACCGTAACCAGTTGCCAGACGGCGGAAACAGCCAAGGTACCCGGTGACCAGGTCGCCAAATCGGTGATTCTGGAAGACGAACAGGGCTACCTCATGGCCGTGGTGCCGGCGACCCATCATATCCAGTTGGGGCAGCTCAGCCGGCAACTCGGCCGCCATCTGGGCCTGGCCACGGAACGGGAACTGCGAACGCTGTTTAGCGACTGCGAGCTGGGAGCCATTCCGCCGCTGGGTGAGGCCTACCACATGGAAGTTGTCATGGATGACAGCCTGGCAACGTGCCCCGACATCTATTTCGAAGGCGGTGACCACATCGACCTGATTCATGTGCGGCATGACGATTTCCGGAAACTCATGCGGCATGCGCGGCATGGCCTGTTCAGCCAGGAGATGTCGTTATCCAGATAAGTGTCAGCGCGGTTACGAGGCGCTGTGCGGGTGGGGTGTGATTTGTTCATTTGAAATCTCGGGGGACGCCAGGTTTTTTTACGTTCAATTCGGATGATTTTCCCCTGGCGTTCCTGGGTAGTGCTCAGGTTTATGGCCGCAAACCGCCGGCCTGAAAGAACAGGAATCCAGGCAACCCGTGGGGGGAGGACGATGACCGATACCATGGACCCGATTATCCTCAATGTGCTGTACGCCGCCGCAGGGGGAGGGCTGACGCTCCTGTTCATGTGGCTGGGCTGCAAGATGTTCAACCGCGCGGTGTCCTTCAACATCAGCGAAGAGCTGGGCAAGGGCAATATCGCCGTCGGTCTGATGGTGATGGGCCTGCTGATCGGCATCGGCATTGCCGTCGGCCTCACGGTGGGACTGGGGCTGAACTGATGCGCAAGGCGGGGTGGCTCGGGCTGGCCATACTCACCGGTGTCATGGTCTGGCGACTGCTGTTTGGCGCCGGATTGCATGCCGTCGATTCACCCGACTGGACGGATAACTACGATACGTATTTCCGCAAGTACGCGAAGCATTATTTCGGACCGGACCTCGACTGGCGCTGGTTCAAGGCCCAGGCCATCGTCGAATCCGGTTTGCGCAGCAAGGCCAGGAGCAAATCCGGGGCCGTGGGCGTCATGCAGATCGTGCCCTCGACCTTCAGGGAGATTCAAAAAGACAATCCCCACTTTACCGATATCGCGAGCCCGCGCTGGAACATCGCCGCCGGCATTTACTACGATCGCCAATTGTACCTGCGCTGGCAGGACATTGCCTACGATGCCGACCGGCTCTATTTTACGTTCGCGAGCTACAACACCGGCCATGAGCGTGTTTCCAGCGCCGCGGACAAGGTGGGCAAGACGCCGGTGCGCTGGAAGCATGTAGGGCCATACACACCGAAACAGACACGCTACTACGTGAAGAGGATACGCGTGCTCATGGAGAAACCCGCGGCGCAGCATCCGTCGGCGGAACTTGTGGTGCATGACTCCGATGCCTGAATTCCGCGGGGGTTCGGCCTAGCGATCCGAATGTTCCAGGTCCTTGTCCGGCGCCACGCGATCGCGCACCAGCTGCTTCAGTTCCTTGGCTTCCGGAAAGCGGCCCTGTTGCTTTCTCGACCAGACCAGTTCGCCGTCGACGCGCACCTCGAAGACGCCGCCCGTGCCGGGAACCAGCGCCACCTCGCCGAGATCGGTGTCGAACGTCGAGAGCAGTTCCTGCGCCAACCACCCGGCGCGCAGTATCCAGCGGCACTGGGTGCAGTATCTGATTTCCACACGCGGATGGTTTTCCACTACCGTCTCCTGCTGCTGGTCATCGGTCGACGGGAAACGGGCGCGTACCCTGTGGCATCACCCGTGCGGCGTTTCCTGCTACTCTAACCTGACTTTCGCTACTGGCGAATGTTTTCGCGGTTTTTGCGCGCTTTCGTTCGCGCAAGCCATTGACGTGTAAGGGGGGCGATCGCGAATTGCG
>JAHKKL010000129.1 GCA_020027635.1 Gammaproteobacteria bacterium | reverse complement strand
CGCCCGGACCTGGAGGTCTACGCCAAAAAACATGGCTTCAAGATCGGCACTATCGAGGACCTGATCCGCTACCGGATCGAGAACGAGAAGACGGTGGAAGGCGTCTCGGGATGCGAGGTGGCGACCGAGCACGGCGTTTTCCAACTGCATGCCTACCATGACACTATCGACGGTGCCATCCATCTGGCGCTGACGATGGGGGATATCGCTTCCGACGAAGCCACCCTCGTACGCGTGCACATGCAGAATACCCTCAGTGACCTGGTCGAAGCGCAACGGGAAGGTCGTCACTGGTCGCTGCGCCAGGCGCTGCAACGCATCGCGCGCGAAGGCAGGGGCGTGGTCGTGATCCTGCGCTGGGAACAGCAGGATGAACTGCTGCAGCAGATCAGGGAGTATCATAGGCCGGAGGATCAGTCAGACTCACCGAGGAAAGGAGAGCCGGCGGAATTGCGCACCTATGGTGTGGGCGCGCAGATCATCGCCGATCTGGGGGTGCGCAGGATGCGCGTGCTGAGCGCGCCCAAGATCGTGCACGGTATCGCCGGGTTCGGGCTGGAAGTGGTGGAATACGTACCTTGTGAATGACGCGATGGACAGGATATTAAGGAAAACACGAGCTTTGCCTCATCTCTGTGAGAGGCCCCGTGCCGGATGAGTCCTGTCGTGACACGCTGTGAATACGTCCTTGTACGCTCGACGGCCGCATCCTGTCCTTGGCCCCCCTTTAGGGAGCGGCCGACGGTCACGAGAGGACACGCCCGGCATGGAGAATAGTCAACGTATTTCCTGGCAAGAACAGGATTGGAATGACCTCAGTAGCGGGAAAAACCATGAACGAGATCGCAATGAAAGAAGGTGAACTGGTGGTGCGGGATGCGCGCATTGCCCTGCTGGTGTCGCGCTTCAACGGGTTTATCGTCGACAGCCTGCTCGCTGGCGCGCTGGATACGTTAAGACGGCATGGCGCCGATGAACGTGACCTGCAGATCATCAAGGTGCCGGGTGCCTTTGAAATGCCCGTCGCGGCGCAACGACTGGCCGTGTCCAAACGCTTCGATGCCCTGATCGCCCTGGGTGCCGTCATCCGCGGTGGCACACCGCATTTTGAATACGTGGCCGGAGAATGCACCAAGGGACTGGCCGCGGTCGCCATGAAGTACGATATCCCCGTGGCCCTTGGCGTGCTGACCGTGGATACGATCGAGCAGGCGATCGAGCGGGCCGGTACCAAGGCCGGTAACAAGGGGTCCGAGGCGGCGCTGTCGGCGATCGAGATGATCAGTCTGTTGCGCAACCTCGACACGTGAGATCACGGGGTGATTGGTGATGAAATTTTCCGCACAGGCGCGTACCCGGGCGCGGCGTTATTGCATGCAGGCCCTGTACCAGTGGGACCTGTCCGGACTGGATATGGACGAGATCCAGCGGCAGTTCTTCGAGGCCGAGGATTTCACGAACGCCGACGGCGGTTATTTCATTGAGATTCTCAATGGCATCAAACTACACATCGAGCGCATCGATACATATATCTCGGAAACCGTAGACCGGCCGTTCGGGCAGGTCGACCCCGTGGAGCGTGCCATCCTGCGCATCGCCTGCTATGAGCTGCTGTTCCGGCATGACATCCCGTATCGCGTCAGCATCAACGAAGCGGTGTTGCTGGCCAAGAAGTTCGGCGCCGAGCAGGGGCATGCCTTTGTAAACGGCGTGCTGGACAGGCTGGCGCGCAAAATCCGGCCGGCCGAATCCCCGGGGATAGACAAGCAGGTTTCGGGCAGCTGAGATTCGTTTCCCTTCGGACCATTCCAGCCATGGCCGAATCCGAGTTCGACATCATTCGCCACTATTTTGCCGGCCACCGCGCGGGACGTGATGACGTCCTGGTGGGGATCGGCGACGATGCGGCCCTGTTGCAGGTGCCCCCGGGCAGGGTGCTTGCCGTTTGCATGGATACCCTGGTCGCGGGCGTGCATTTTCCCCTGGAGACGACCGCCGCCGCTATCGGTCACAAATCGCTGGCGGTCAATCTGAGCGATTTGGCGGCGATGGGCGCCGAGCCCGCCTGGGCCACGCTGGCGCTCACCCTGCCCGAAAGCGATCCCGCCTGGCTGGAAGAATTCTCCGGCGCATTCTTCGCGCTCGCCGATCGTTACGCCGTGCAGCTTGTCGGTGGCGATACCACGTGCGGACCGCTGGTCATCACCGTTCAGGCACACGGTTTCGTGACGCCGGGGAAGGCGCTGTTACGACAGGGTGCGCGCCCGGGTGAGCGGATCTACGTGACCGGCACGCTCGGCGATGCCGGACTGGCCTTGCGCATGAATGAACCGGGCGACACCTGGCTGCGTATGCGGCTGGATTTTCCCCAGCCCCGCATCGAGGCAGGATTGGTGCTGAGGGAATATGCGAGCGCCGCGATCGATATTTCCGACGGCTTGTTGGCTGATCTGGGCCATCTGCTGGAGGGCGATCGACTGGGCGCCTCGCTGCGGATCGACGCACTGCCACGATCGGAAGCTTTCCAGGCGGTCATGAAGACGATGGATCCGGAGCGTCAGCGGTTATTTTACGAATTGCCGCTGAGCGCCGGTGATGATTATGAGCTGTGCTTCACGGTGGCGGAGAAATACTGCGGCGAGATGGAGGCGCGGCTGGCCGGTGTCCCCGGGGGGTGTCAGTGGATAGGCGTCGTGGAAGCCGCACCCGGTATACGCTGTTACCGGGATGATGGCACGTCTTACCGGCCTGCCGTCACCGGGTACCAGCATTTCAGCGGTACCTCGTGAACATGCCCGGCAAGGTATCCCCCCGTCTGTTGCGGCATCCTCTGGGACTTGTGGGCTTCGGGTTCGGCAGCGGGCTGGCGCCACTGGCACCCGGTACGGCGGGGACACTGGCGGCGGTCCCGCTGTATCTCCTCCTGCGGGATCTGCCCCTTGGGGGCTACCTGGCAGTGGTTGCGCTGTTTTTCCTGGCCGGCCTGCCGGTATGCGCCCATGCCGCCCGTCAGCTCGGGGGGCATGATCATCCGGCCATCGTGTGGGATGAAATCGTGGGTTATCTGGTGACGATGACATCCGCCCCGCCGGGCCTGGCCTGGGTGGTCGCGGGGTTTGTCCTGTTCCGTTTCTTCGATATCCTCAAGCCCTGGCCCATCCGTTGGTGTGACCGCCGCGTACATGGCGGATTCGGCATCATGCTGGATGATCTGCTGGCCGGGGTGTTTTCGGCCAGCCTGTTGCAGATTGCGTCGCGCTGGTTCGCCTGATTACCACTACGGCACCTGCCCCCCGTCAACCGAGCAATGGCCTCAGCCACCGCCGGTACAGGTGGTCGGCGATCTGCTGCAGCCCAGCGATTTTCCCGGCAAGGTTCTCCGTCATCGACTCGGCTGACTGCACGGTGGGAGAGGGATTGCCCAGCTCCTCGCGATACAGGGAGGCCCATTCACGCACCATCGGGGCCGTCATTTCCACATGGCATTGCAGTGCCAGAGTATTGCCCGAGGCAAACGCCTGACGCGCGCAGTGGTCACTTTCCAGTATGAGCTCGGCATGGTCGGGCACCGAAAACGTTTCACCGTGCCAGTGAAACAGTTCCATTCGGGAAGGCAGTTCCCCCAACCAGTCTTCCGCGGTTTTATTGTGCGTCTTGCGGACGGTGTGCCAGCCGATTTCCTTGACCGGATTGGCGCCCACGTTGCCGCCCAGCGCCTTGCTGATGAGTTGCCCGCCAAGGCAATGTCCCAGGACCGGCAGGCCCTGTGCATGCGCCTCGCGGATCAATTCCAGTTCCTGGCCAATCCAGGGCAGCGGGTCGTTGACGCTCATCGGACCGCCCATGAACACCAGACCCGAGCAACCATCGAGATCTGCAGGGACCGGGTCGTCCCTGTCGATGGCGATGACATGGCTGGGAATGGCAAGCCGGGACAGTACCTCGCCGAGGTAACCCGGACCTTCACATTCGATGTGGCGAAAAATATACAGAGGTTTCATAATGATCTTGAGACGGTCCGATCAGGCGGCTGGTTCAGAAATGTCATTATCCAGAAATCTGTTACTGCTCCTAGTGTTTTGTTTGTTTATGACCCCCGGTGCCCAGGCCGCACCCGCCGTGCGGGTCGTCGGCTTGTTCAAGGATCGTGCCGTGGTGATCATCGACGGGAAGCAGCACACGCTACGGGTCGGGCAGACCAGTCCCGAGGGCGTGAAACTGGTTGCGGCCGACAGTGAATCCGCTCTCCTGGAGTATGACGGCGAGGAGTTCAAGGGGCCGATGGACGGTCGCGTGAGCACGCACAGCCGGCCGCCCGTGACCGAGGAGGTCCAGATCTGGCGCAACACCCAGGGCATGTATGCGACCACGGGGAGTATCAACGGACTGCCGGTTTCCCTGCTGGTCGACACTGGTGCGACACAAGTGGCCATGAATGCCGCCCAGGCGCGGCGTCTGGGAATTGATTATCGAGTCGTCGGTGTGCCGGCGGCGATTACGACCGCGTCGAGGCTGGAACCGGCGTGGGCGGTGACACTGGATTCCGTCAAGGTCGGAGAGATCGAGTTGAAAAATGTCGAGGGTATGGTGCTCGAGGGCGCGCAACCCGCGACGGTCCTGCTGGGGATGTCCTATCTCGGCCGACTTGAGATAAGCAATGACGGGCGTCTGCTGACATTGCACAGCAAATACTGATGCGGCAGCATGGTTAAAGGTTATCGATGTTCGCGCAAACGTCGTGACAGCGGCGTGGCGAAATTCCCGCAGCCCGGATTCAGCTCCCCGGCTTGATGTGCTCTATGAGGGCATAGGCCGAATGATTGTGGATGGACTCGAAGTTCTCGGATTCCACAACATACGCCGCAATACGCTCATCCGTGTTCAGGCGAGTGGCGATGTCTCTTACCATGTCCTCGACAAACTTGGGATTGTTGTACGCCTTTTCCGTCACGTATTTCTCATCGGGGCGCTTGAGCAGGCCATACAACTCGCAAGAGGCCTCGGATTCGACCATCTCTATCAGGTCCTCGATCCAGACAAAGCCGCGGGTTTCCGCATTGACGGTGACATGGGAGCGTTGATTGTGCGCCCCGTAATCGGAAATCTTTTTTGAACAGGGGCAGAGGCTGGTAACCGGAACGACCACCTTGATATTGAGTTTCGGCTGGCCTCTGGCGATTTCCCCGATCAGGCTGACGTCATAGTCCATCAGGCTTTCCACGCCGGTGATGGGGGCGGCCTTGTTGACGAAATAATGGAAGGTCATTTCGATATGGCCGGCCTCGGCCTCAAGACGTTCGGTCATCTCATGCAGCATCTCCATGAAGGAATCGACCGAAATCTCGCGTTCATGCAGATTGAGTATCTCCACGAAGCGCGACATGTGGGTACCCTTGAAGTTGTGCGGCAAATTGACGTACATGTTGAAGGTCGCGATGGTGTGCTGTTCGCCGCCGGTGCGATCCTTGACTCGAACCGGATGGCGGATATTTTTGATGCCGACTTTATCGATCGGAATCCGCCGCTTATCGGCGCTGCCCTGCACATCGGGAATGGGT
>JAHKKL010000128.1 GCA_020027635.1 Gammaproteobacteria bacterium | reverse complement strand
TCTGCAACATGGCCATAGAGGGCGGGGCCCGTGCCGGCATGATCGCCGTAGATGATGCCACCATCGAGTACCTGGCCGGGCGTCCCTATGCCCCCGCCGGCGAGCTGTGGGAGGCGGCAATAGCCGCTTGGGCCTATCTCAGGAGCGACGATGACGCTGCATTTGACCGATTGGTCACACTTGACGGGTCCGCCCTGGTACCGCAGGTGACCTGGGGCACCTCGCCCGAGATGGTGGCGCCGATCGACGGAACCGTCCCCGATCCCGAGGAGGAATCCGACCCGGTCAGACGGGAGGGAATGCGCAAGGCGCTGGCCTATATGGGCCTGGAGCCGGGGATGCCGGTCTGCGCTATCAAGCCGGATCATGTGTTTATCGGTTCCTGTACCAATGCCCGCATCGAGGATCTGCGCGTAGCGGCCGCCGTGGTGAGGGGGCGAAAGGTGGCGGCGGGCATCAAGCAGGCGCTGGTGGTGCCCGGATCGGGCCTGGTCAAGCAGCAGGCCGAGGCCGAGGGTCTGGACCGTGTCTTTAGGGCGGCCGGTTTCGAATGGCGGGAACCGGGTTGTTCCATGTGCCTCGCCATGAACGCCGATCGGCTGGCGCCGGGCGAACGCTGTGCATCCACTTCGAATCGAAATTTCGAAGGCCGCCAGGGGCAGGGAGGGCGGACCCACCTGGTCAGCCCGGCGATGGCCGCCGCCGCCGCGGTGGCCGGCCATTTCGTTGATGTACGGACGCGTGCAGGCGGATAACGGCCATGGAAAAATTCACGACACTGTCGGGACTGGTAATGCCGCTGGACCGGGCGAATGTCGATACCGATGCCATTATCCCGAAACAGTTTCTCAAGTCGATCCGGCGTACGGGTTTCGGCCCCAACCTGTTCGATGAATGGCGCTACCTGGATCACGGCGAACCGGGCATGGATAACAGCAGCCGCACCGTGAATCCTGACTTCGTTCTCAATCAACCGCGTTACCGAAACGCGACCATCCTGCTCGCACGCGAAAATTTCGGTTGCGGATCGTCACGTGAACACGCGGTGTGGGCATTGCTCGATCAGGGTTTCCGGGTAGTGATCGCACCAAGCTTTGCGGATATCTTCTTCAACAACTGCTTCAAGAATGGGGTACTGCCGATCGCGCTGGAGTCTGCCGCCGTGGCACGCCTGTTCCAGGGCGTGGCGGAAACTCCGGGTTACACGCTGAAGGTTGATCTGCCGGTGCAACGCATTATTACTCCGGAACAGGAGGTCATCGAGTTCGCGGCAGACCCCTTCCGCAAGAACTGCCTGATTCATGGTCTGGATGACATCGGGTTGACCTTGCAACATGCCGGTGCGATTCGCCGCTACGAGGAAAAACGGCGTGAGGAAGCCCCCTGGTTGTTTAACGAATGATCTTAATAGTCACATCTAACTCATTAAATGACGTATAAAATAGCGATTCTTCCCGGTGACGGGATTGGCCCGGAAATTATTGCGGAGGCGGAAAAGATACTGAGTTGTCTGCAAACGGAGTTCGGGTTGTCGTTGGAGTGCGAGCACGCACCTGTCGGAGGGGCCGGTTATGAAGCGGCCGGCCACCCGTTGCCCGCCGCGACGCTGCAACTGGCCAGGGCTTCCGACGCCGTCCTGCTCGGTTCGGTAGGTGGTCCCCGATGGGATGGGCTGGATCGCGCCCTGCGTCCCGAGCAGGGGTTGCTGGGGCTGCGAGCGGGCCTTGGATTGTTTGCCAACCTGAGGCCGGCCATACTCTATCCGCAACTCGCTGCGGCCTCTACCCTGAAACCCGAAGTCGTCAGCGGTCTGGACATCATGATCGTGCGAGAACTTACCGGCGGGATCTATTTCGGTACACCGCGCGGTATCCGCATCCGGGAGGATGGACAGCGCGAAGGCTTCAATACACTGATCTACAGCGAATCGGAGATCGAACGCATCGGACGCTGCGCTTTCGAAATCGCGCGCAAGCGCGCGCGCCGCCTGTGTTCCGTGGACAAGGCCAATGTGCTGGAGTGTACCGAGTTGTGGCGCGAGGTCATCACGGGTCTCGGCAGGGAGGAATACAAGGATGTCGAATTGAGCCACATGTATGTGGATAATGCCGCCATGCAACTGGTGCGCCGCCCCAAGCAGTTTGATGTCATGGTTACGACCAATATGTTCGGAGATATACTCTCGGACGCCGCCGCCATGCTGACGGGATCCATCGGCATGCTGCCATCGGCATCACTGGACAGTCGCGGCAAGGGGATGTACGAACCCATTCACGGGTCAGCCCCCGACATCGCCGGCAAAGGAATCGCCAATCCGCTTGCCACCATTCTTTCGGTGGCCATGATGCTGCGCTACAGTCTGGATGCGCCAGCGCTGGCTGTGCGCATCGAGCACGCTGTTGGCAAGGTCCTCGACGACGGTCTGCGCACGCCGGATATCGCTTCCCCGGGTACGCGGACCGTCGGGACCCGGGAGATGGGTGATGCGGTGGCCGGCGCGCTGCGTTCCGGCGCATGACCGGATTTTGGATATCAATCCGCCCGCACGCGCGGGTTCAGTTAACAGGTAGTCGAGAAAATGACACGTAAATTCGATGTGGCAGTTGTGGGAGCAACCGGTGCGGTCGGCGAGGCGATGCTGGAGATCCTCGCGGAAAGGAATTTCCCGGTCAACGAGGTCTTTGCCCTGGCAAGCGAACGCTCCGCCGGCAAGAAGGTATCCTTCGGGAATAAACTGCTTACTGTTCAGGATTTGAACAGCTTTGATTTCTCCCGGGTACAAATCGGGTTGTTCTCGGCAGGGGCATCGGTATCGGAGAAGTATGCGCCGCTGGCCGCACAGGCCGGCTGCGTTGTCATCGACAATACCTCGCAATTCCGTTACCAGGACGATATCCCGCTGGTGGTCCCGGAGGTGAACCCCGGGGCGATCAAGGATTACACCAACCATGGCATCATCGCGAACCCGAACTGCTCCACCATCCAGATGCTGGTGGCCCTGAAGCCGATACATGATGCGGTTGGTATCACGCGCATCAATGTCTGTACCTATCAGGCGGTATCGGGGACCGGCAAGGAAGCCATCGAGGAACTCGCGGGCCAGACGGCGAAACTGCTGAACGGCAATTCCATCAAAGCGGAAGTCTATCCGAAGCAGATCGCCTTCAACGTCTTGCCGCATATCGACGTGTTCCAGGACAACGGGTATACCAAGGAAGAGATGAAGATGGTTTGGGAGACCCGGAAGATCATGGGAGACGACACGATCATGGTGAACCCGACGACGGTCCGGGTGCCGGTGTTCTACGGACATTCCGAGGCCGTCCACATCGAGACGCGGGAAAAGATCAGCGCCGAGCAGGCCCGTACGCTGCTCAGGAAGGCGCCCGGCGTGGTGGTCATCGACGAACGCCGGGACGGCGGTTATCCGACGGCGGTCACCGAGGCAGCCAATCACGACCCGGTTTATGTCGGCAGGATCCGCGAGGACATCTCGCATCCGCGGGGTTTAGACCTCTGGGTGGTCGCCGATAATGTGCGCAAGGGTGCGGCCCTCAACAGCATCCAGATCGCTGAAATATTGGTGAAAGATTACTTGTAAGTTATAGTCTGCTGGATTTGGTTCCCTGGTCTGTCGGTTGTGCAGGTCAGGGCAGACGACGTGCGCATTCAAGGATTGACCAACAGAGGTAATGGATATGTTCAGAAAGTTAGCAATCGCAGCGGCCATGCTGTGTTTGTCCGCAACCTCAGATGTGTTCGCTATCGGACTAGGCAACATCGAAATCCAGTCGTCGTTGAACGACCCGCTGAATGCCGTTATCCAGATTAACTCGGCGAGCAAGCAGGAACTCGATGAACTCAAGGTCGTCATCGCTTCCCGGGAATCCTTCGAAAGGATGGGAATTTCCCGGCCGGCCATTCTGAATGATTTCAAATTCAGCGTAGAACAACCTCAGAGGGGCTTGCCGGTGATCCGCATCACCACACGGCAGTCCGTGCGCGAACCGTTCCTGGATTTTTTGATAGAGGCAAGCTGGAGCAAAGGTCGCCTGCTCAGGCAATTCACCCTCCTCGTCGATCCACCGGTCACCATGCCGGCCGCACCGCCGCCACAGCGGGCACCGGTCAGACAAGTGCCGTCTCCGTCGCCCGAAGTCGAGCAAACGCCGTCGCCAGCCCGGGTGCCGGCCACCACCCCTGTAATGGCGGCAACCGTTCCGGCCGCTTCCGGTGATGTCGATAAATACGGCCCGGTGAAACGCAGCGAAACCCTGTGGGATATCGCAAAACGGGTTCGGCCGGACAGTGATATCAGCATGCAGCAGATGATGCTTGCTCTGCAGCACGCGAACCCCGAGGCATTTACCGGCAACAACATCAACAATCTCAAGGCCGGTTCGACGTTGCAAATTCCCCGGCGGGACGAGATTCTGTCACTCGATAAATCAGCAGCACGCCGTGAAGCCAACCGTCAGTACGCCGAATGGCAGCAGGGCCGTGTTACCGGGCTACCCGCAACCCCGGCGGCTGCGACCGAAACGGCGCCGGAACAGCAGCCGCAAGCCGCGCCTGTGCCCGTGGAAACGGAAGCCCGTCTGCAACTGGTCGCTCCCGAAGAAGCAGCTGTCAAAGGGGCTGTGACTCCCGCTGGGCCTGCGGGGGATGCGGCGACACAGGCGCCTGAGGCGAAAGAACTTCTCCAGCAACTGGCACTTGCGACCGAAGAGGCTACGGCCGGTCGTGCGCAATCGCAGGAATTGCAATCGCGTGTAGGCAAACTGGAAGAACAGGTTTCCGACATGCAGCGGCTGATCGAACTGAAAGACGAACAGCTTGCGAACCTGCAAAACAGACTCGCGGTTCAAGACCAGGCAACGGAGGCGAATACGGCCAGCAATGCCTCACCCGAGGCAGAAGCCCCGGCAAGCGAGTCGGCGGCGGTGCAGTCGGAAACCCCGGCACAGAAGACTCCCGCGGGGAACGGGCGGCGTGATGCCAAACCCGAAGGCATAATCGACCGTCTGCTGGAAAATCCCGTGCTCGCCGGACTGGGCGTGCTGGTTGCGATGATCCTGGGTGGATTCCTGTGGTCATCAGCACGGCACCGCAAACAGGAGGACATCTTCAGCGAGGAACCTACGCTCTCGAGCCAGATGTCCGCCGCGCGCAATGATGAACCACAGGTAAAGCCCCGTATTGCAGTCAGTGATACTTCCATGCTGAGCGATCTGACCGCCAGTGATATGAGCCCGTTACAGGGCGATGAAGCGAGTGATCCGCTGACTGAAGCCGATGTATTTATCGCCTACGGGCGGGTGCAACAGGCGGAGGATGTAATCAGGAATGCCTTGCAGGGCAATCCCGATAACCGAGATCTCAAGATGAAGCTGATCGAGATCTATCACGCGGCCGGCAATGCCTCCGCCTTTGACGCCCAGGCGGCCAAGTTCCGCGAAACAGTCGGCGAGGATGATTCACACTGGCAGCGGGTGGCCAGCATGGGTTACGAGCTTTCACCCGCCAATCCCCTGTATCAGACGGCCATATCGCTGAGCC
>JAHKKL010000012.1 GCA_020027635.1 Gammaproteobacteria bacterium | reverse complement strand
GCCCGCAATCGATAGCAGGAGTGGATCAGCTTGGAACTGACCGGCGCGGAAATACTTGTCCATTCGCTTCAGGACGAGGGGGTCGAATACATCTTCGGCTACCCCGGCGGGGCTGTCTTGCACATCTATGACGCCTTGTACCGTCAGGACAAGCTGCAACATATCCTGACGCGCCACGAACAAGGCGCAACCCATGCGGCCGATGGTTACGCACGCTCAACGGGCAAGCCGGGCGTCGTGCTGGTCACCTCCGGTCCTGGCGCCACCAATGCGGTTACCGGGATCGCCACCGCCTACATGGATTCCATCCCCTTGGTGGTCTTCACCGGCCAGGTTCCCACCCATCTGATCGGCAACGACGCCTTTCAGGAAGCCGACAATATCGGTATCACCCGTCCCTGCGTGAAACACAATTTCCTGGTCAAGGATGTCAACAAGCTGGCTGAAACGATCAAGAAGGCCTTTTACGTCGCCACGACCGGTCGTCCCGGCCCGGTCGTCGTCGATATCCCGAAGGACGTCACGGCGCAAAAGGCGGATTATCACTATCCCGACAAGGTCAGCATGCGTTCCTACAATCCGGTGCACATCGGCCACGCCGGCCAGATCAAGCGGGCGGTAAAGCTGATGCTCGGCGCCAGGCGTCCCATGCTCTACACGGGCGGGGGCGTCATCCTGGGCAATGCGGCGGATGCACTCACCGAGCTGGCGCGGTTGCTGGACTTTCCGGTGACCAATACGCTGATGGGTCTGGGTGGCTACCCGGCAACCGACCGGCAATTCGTCGGCATGCTGGGCATGCACGGCACCTACGAAGCCAATATGGCCATGCATCACTGCGATGTCCTGATCGCTATCGGTGCGCGTTTCGACGACCGGGTAACCGGTAATATCGAGAAATTCTGCCCCCATGCGAAGATCGTCCATGTGGACATCGACCCCTCCAGCATTTCCAAGAACGTCAAGGTGGACGTGCCGATCGTCGGCAGCGTCGACAATGTCCTCAGGGCGATGGTTGAGGCCGTCAAGGGCGGGAAGAAGCGTCCGGACGCCGCCTCGATCGGAGCCTGGTGGGAGCAGATCGATGAATGGCGCGCCAAGGACTGTCTCAAATTTGACCGCGGCAGCGAACTGGTCAAGCCGCAGTACGTGCTGGAGACCCTGTACAAGGTAACCGGAGGGGATGCCTATGTGACCTCCGATGTCGGTCAGCACCAGATGTGGGCGGCGCAGTTCTACAAGTTCGACAAGCCGCGGCGCTGGATCAATTCCGGCGGTCTGGGCACCATGGGGTTCGGTCTGCCGGCCGCGATGGGCGTGCAGTTAGGTCACCCGGGCGAGACCGTGGTCTGCGTGACCGGCGAGGGCAGCATCCAGATGTGTATCCAGGAGCTTTCCACCTGCAAGCAGTATGCGCTTCCGATCAAGGTCGTGAATCTCAATAACCGCTATCTCGGCATGGTGCGCCAGTGGCAGGAATTCTTCTATCAGGGCCGCTACGCCATGTCCTATATGGAGTCGCTGCCGGATTTCGTGAAACTGGCGGAGAGCTACGGTCACGTGGGCATGCAAATCGACAAGCCGGGAGATGTCGAGGCGGCCCTGGTGGAGGCGATGAAGCTCAAGGACAGGCTGGTTTTCATGGATTTCATCACCGACCAGTCCGAGAATGTCTACCCGATGATCCCGGCCGGCGGCGGTCAGAACGAAATGATCCTGATCTGATATGCGACACATCATCTCTATCCTGATGGAAAACGAGGCCGGCGCGCTGTCGCGTGTCGCCGGCCTGTTCTCGGCGCGCGGCTACAATATCGAGTCGTTGACCGTGGCTCCGACCGAGGATCCGACCCTTTCGCGCATGACTCTGGTCACCTACGGCACCGACGAGATCGTCGAGCAGATCACCAAGCAGCTCAACAAACTGATCGATGTCGTCAAACTGATGGACATGACCGAGGGTCCGCATATCGAACGGGAGATGATGCTGGTGAAAGTGCGTGCGGAAGGCGAGCGGCGCGAGGAACTCAAGCGGGTCACGGATATCTTCCGCGGTCGCATCATCGATGTCACCGCCAAGAGCTACACCATCGAGCTGACCGGCGCCGGCGACAAGCTGGACGCCTTCCTGCAGGCGCTGGAGCAGACGGTGATCATCGAGGTGGTCCGCTCCGGTGTATCGGGCATCGCACGGGGTGAGCGGGCGTTGAAGATCTGATACCGGGGACGAGCGCAGTTCCTGAATAATGAACCGGCCGCTGTGCGCGGCCGCAAATCAATCGAAGAAACCAGGTAGATAACATGAATATTTACTACGACAAAGATGCAGATCTGTCCATTATCCGGGGTCTCAAGGTGGCCATTATCGGTTACGGTTCACAAGGCCACGCGCATGCCAACAATCTCAGGGATTCCGGTGTCGAGGTGACGGTGGGCCTGCGCTCCGGTTCCATTTCCGAGGCCAAGGCGAGGAAGTCGGGACTGACCGTGAAGTCCGTCGAAGAGGCCGTCAAGGGCGCGGATGTGGTGATGATACTGGCACCGGACGAGCATCAGGCCAGCCTTTATCGTGAAAAGATCGCCACCAATATCAGGCAGGGCGCGGCGCTGGCATTCGCGCATGGCTTCAATATCCATTTCCAGCAGATCGAGCCCCGCGCCGATCTTGACGTGATCATGATCGCTCCCAAGGGTCCGGGGCATCTGGTGCGTTCCACCTATACCCAGGGGGCCGGCGTGCCCAGTCTGATCGCCGTCTATCAGGATGCCAGTGGACGGTCCAGGGATATCGCGCTTTCCTATGCCTCGGCGAATGGCGGCGGGCGCGCCGGTATCATCGAGACGAGCTTTCGGGAGGAAACCGAGACCGACCTGTTCGGCGAACAGGCGGTGCTGTGTGGCGGTGCGACCGCACTGGTGCAAGCGGGATTCGAAACCCTGGTGGAGGCCGGCTACGCCCCCGAGATGGCCTATTTCGAATGCCTGCACGAACTCAAGCTGATCGTGGACCTGATGTACGAAGGCGGCATCGCCAACATGCGTTATTCCATCTCCAATACGGCCGAATACGGCGACCTGACTCGCGGGCCGCGCATCATCAACGAGGGGACCCGGCAGGAAATGCGCCGCATCCTCGACGAGATCCAGAACGGGGAATTCGCGCGTGAGTTCATCCTCGAAAACCAGGCGGGCGCCGCCACGCTGAAAGCCAAGCGGCGCATCGGACGTGAACATCCCATCGAGGTGGTCGGTGAAAAGCTGCGCGGCATGATGGCGTGGATAAGCGCTGGCAAGATCGTTGACAAGAGCATCAACTGAAGCGGCGGGTGAACGGCATACCGCTTTCTGTTCCAGACCGCCGACTGCGGACCGACGGACGGTTTGTGGGCCGTTATTCCGTTATCGCGAGGGAAGGTTCCACGCCGGTGCTCGCCCGCGTGCTGGCGGCCGTGCTGGTCATGCAGTTTGCCGGCTTTCATGCCTCGCTGGTGTTCTGGATCCTCAGCCTGCGCGGTCCCCGGTGACGGGGTGCGGGGCGGTTTGGATGTCATTGCAACTCTTTCATTGATAATCCAGCATGAATAGGAACATGGACCAGGACAGCACAGAACACGATCCGCCGGAATCCGGTCATCGCCCGGATCAGGAAATCACCGAGCGCAATCCCCGACGGGGTATTTACCTGCTGCCCAACATGATCACCACGGCCGGGCTTTTTGCCGGTTTTTACGCCATCGTTGCCGCCATGGGGATGCGCTTTGAGGCGGCCGCGATCGCGATCTTCGTGGCCATGGTCACCGATGGCATCGATGGCCGTGTGGCGCGTCTCACCCGCACGCAAAGCGAGTTCGGCGTACAGTATGACAGCCTGTCGGACATGGTCTGCTTCGGACTGGCGCCGGCGCTGGTGATGTATGAATGGTCGCTGCATTCGATGATCAGCATCGGCTGGGCGAAACTGGGCTGGTTGTCCGCCTTCATTTATACCGCCGGTGCGGCGTTGCGACTGGCGCGGTTCAATGCCCAGATTGCGACCGCTGAAAAACGCTACTTCAAGGGGTTGCCTAGTCCCTCGGCCGCCGCCGTGCTGGCCGGACTAGTCTGGGTCGGGGCGGATCTGGGGATCGACGGCAATGATGTCGTCTACCTGGCGTTCGTGCTGACCGTTCTGATGGGCGCCTTGATGGTGAGTAACCTCCGCTACTACAGTTTCAAGGAAGTTGATTTCAAGAACCGCGTACCCTTCGTGGCCCTGCTGCTGGTGGTGGTGGCGTATGTATTCACCTCCCTCGATCCACCCAAGGTCCTGTTTGTGGGTTTCCTGATCTACGCGTTCTCCGGTCCGGTGCTGACCCTGATCAGGGTGAGAAGACGGCGCGGCGAAAGGCACAAGGAAACCTGAATCGCCTGGCGTACTCCGTTCAGGTACGCCTTCGGGGCAGGGGCTTGGCACAAGAAAAAGTTTGTTTTATATTTGACCACATGAAGCCGCTTGCATTCCCATCCCGCCAGCCCTGCTCCACGGATCACCTCGATCTCCTGCTGACTCTCCTGCGACTGCTGCCTTCGGGCAACTGATACCATCACGCCTGGCGAGGTTAAACGCACACAACAACATTCAGTATTCCGGCAGGACGCAGGCCGCTTTGTTATGCTGGCAACAGGGCTCTGTCCGGACAACCCGCTGCCGCCACGCGGGCGCGGCGGACCATGAGCGGAGTCAGACCATGAGCAATGACAAGTTAATCATCTTCGATACCACCTTGCGCGACGGGGAGCAGAGTCCCGGCGCGTCGATGACGCGCGACGAGAAAGTCCGTATTGCCAAGGCCCTGGAACGCATGCGGGTGGATGTCATCGAGGCGGGATTTCCCATCGCCAGTCCGGGGGATTTCGAGGCCGTGCAGGCGGTCGCCCGCGCCGTATCGGACAGCACCGTCTGTGGGCTTGCCCGGGCGCTCGACAAGGATATCGACCGCGCCGGGGAGGCGCTGAGGCCGGCGGCCTCCGCGCGAATACATACCTTTATCGCCACCTCGCCGATCCACATGCGGATGAAGCTGCGCATGACGCCGGAACAGGTCATCGAGCAGGCGGTGCATGCGGTAAAGCGCGCCCGCACCTATACCGATGATGTCGAGTTCTCGCCCGAGGATGCCGGACGTTCGGAGATCGATTTCCTCTGCCGGGTCATCGAGGCGGTGATTGCCGCCGGGGCGACGACCGTCAATATCCCGGATACGGTCGGCTACAACCTGCCGCACCAGTTCGGGGAGTTGATGCGCACCTTGATCGAACGGGTACCCAATTCCGACAAGGCCGTATTTTCGGTCCATTGCCACAACGATCTCGGGCTCGCGGTCGGCAATTCGCTTTCCGCGGTGCTCAACGGCGCGCGCCAGGTGGAGTGCACCATCAACGGCCTGGGTGAACGGGCCGGCAACGCGGCGCTCGAGGAGATCGTCATGACCGTCAGGACGCGTCAGGACATCTTCCCGTGCCATACCGACCTGGATACCACCCAGATCGTGCCTTGCTCCCGGCTGGTGAGCGGGATCACCGGGTTCGCCGTACAGCCCAACAAGGCCATCGTCGGGATCAACGCCTTTGCCCACGAGTCCGGGATCCACCAGGACGGCGTGTTGAAGAGCCGCGAGACCTACGAAATCATGCGGGCCCAGGATGTGGGCTGGTCGGCCAACCGGATCGTGCTGGGGAAGCATTCCGGGCGCAATGCCTTCCGCACCCGCCTGCAGGACCTCGGCGTAGACTTTGGCTCCGATGAGGAGCTGAATGATGCCTTCGCGCGCTTCAAGGAACTTGCCGACAAGAAGCACGAGATCTTCGACGAGGACTTGCAGTCGCTGGTGACGGAATCCGGTCTCGAGGCGGGAAATGAGTGGCTCAAACTGATTTTTCTCAGGGTCTGTTCGGAAACCGGGAAGACGCCGAATGCCACCGTCACGCTGTGGGTAGAAGGGGAGGAAAAGCAGGCCAGCGCCACCGGCAGCGGACCCGTGGATGCCTCCTTCAAGGCCATTGAGAAGCTGGTCAACAGCAAAACCGAACTGCAGCTCTATTCCGTCAACAACATTACCAGCGGGACGGATTCCCAGGGCGAGGTGACGGTGCGCCTCCAACTGGATGGCCGCATCGTCAACGGCCAGGGCGCGGATACCGATATCGTCATCGCCTCGGCCAAGGCCTATGTGAATGCGCTCAACAAGATCATCCAGCGTGAGCAACGCGCCCATCCCCAGTTCGGGGATGTGTGAGAAAAGCCGCATGGCGGGAGTCATGATGGAGGAATCGCTGCGCAACGAATACCTTGAGGCCATGGGCATCGATCAATGGGTTTGCCGTGACCGTGCGACCGCGACTGCCGCGCGGCCGAACGCCGGCGCCGCGGCGCATGCCGTCATCGCATCTGCCGTTGCGGAAAACTCCGTGGCCGAGGGGACGGAGGTATCCGCGCTCGAATGGCCGGAACTGGAGTCCCGTGTGGCACTCTGTACCCGCTGCGTACTGCACGAGACGCGCACCAGAACGGTCTTCGGTACTGGCGACCGCACGGCGGACTGGATGATCATCGGCGAGGCCCCGGGCGCGGATGAGGACCGGCAAGGTGAACCGTTCGTGGGCCGTGCCGGGCAGTTGCTGACGGCCATGCTCGAAGCGATCGGTCGCCGGCGCGAGGAGGTGTACATCACCAATATCCTCAAATGCCGCCCCCCAGGGAACCGGGATCCGCTGCCCGCGGAGGTGGCCTGCTGTCATGACTACCTCGAACGGCAGATCGAGCTTGTCGGACCCAGGTTGATCCTGGTGGTGGGGCGCATTGCCGCGCACAACCTGTTGCAGACCGACATACCCATCGGCCGCCTGCGTGGGCGCGTGCACCGCTATGGGAAGGCGGATATCCCGCTGGTGGTGACTTATCACCCGGCCTACCTGCTGCGTTCGCCGCTCGAGAAGCGCAAGTCCTGGGAGGACCTGCAGCTGGCACAGCAGGTCTATCGCGGGTTATGACCGGCGTGCGGAGAGCACACGGACCTTTCAAGTGATATGAGCGCCATACTCAAACAACCCGCCTTGCGTTTCCGCCCCATGCAGGAAGTGGATCTGGAGGAGATCATGGAGATCGAGCGGCGCAGCTACCCCTATCCCTGGACGCCCCTGATTTTCAATGACTGCCTGCGTGTCGGGTACTGCTGCTGGGTATGCGAGCGTCAGGGGGTCATCGAGGGGTATGGTGTAACCAGCATCGCGGCAGGGGAGTCGCATCTGTTGAACCTGTGCGTGCGTCCGGAGTCCCAGCAGCAGGGTATCGGACGCAAGCTGTTACTGCACATGATATCACTTGCCCGCCGGCACAATGCCGAGCTGATGTTTCTGGAAGTGCGTCCGACAAACCGGGCGGCGCGCACGCTGTACGAGAGTACGGGTTTCAATGAACTGGGCAGCCGCAGGGAATACTACCCTGCCGACAAGGGCCGCGAGGATGCCCTGATCCTGGCACGGGTACTGTGATGCCAGGCGACGCCTTTCGCCGACTGCGCTACAATGGCCGCCTTCCCGAGCAGTGACACCCCCGTTTGATATGACTAGCCTGACACACGAGGCGGCACGGCGCCGTACCTTCGCGATCATTTCCCATCCCGATGCCGGCAAGACCACACTGACCGAAAAGCTGCTGCTGTTCGGCGGGGCGATCCAGCTTGCCGGCACCGTCAAGGGCCGCAAGGCGGCGCGCCATGCGACCTCCGACTGGATGGAGCTGGAAAAGGAGCGCGGCATCTCGGTGACCTCCTCGGTCATGCAGTTTCCCTACCGGGACCACATGGTCAACCTGCTCGATACCCCGGGACACGAGGATTTTTCCGAAGACACCTATCGCACCCTCACGGCGGTGGACTCGGCGCTGATGGTGATCGACTGCGCCAAGGGCGTGGAGGCGCGCACCATCAAGCTGATGGAGGTGTGCCGTCTGCGCACCACGCCGATCTTCACCTTCATCAACAAGCTGGACCGGGAAGGACGCGAGCCGATCGAACTGCTCGATGAGGTCGAGGCGGTACTCAAGATCCGCTGCGCCCCGGTCACCTGGCCCGTGGGCATGGGCAAGCGCTTCAAGGGCGTCTATCATCTGATCGATAACAGCGTGCATCTTTACACCCCCGGCAAGGGCAGCGTCCGCCAGGACGTCACTGTCATCAAGGGTCTGGACAATCCCATGCTGGGTGAGTTGCTCGGCGACCAGGTCGCAGAACTCCACGAAGAGATTGAGCTGCTCAAGGGCGCGAGCCATGTCTTCGATGTGGATTCCTATCTCAAGGGTGAGCTGACGCCGGTCTTCTTCGGCTCGGCGATCAATAACTTCGGCGTGCAGGAGCTGCTCGATTACTTCGTGGAATATGCCCCGGGTCCGCTACCGTACCAGACCGCCACGCGACGCGTCGATCCCGGCGAGGACATATTCTCCGGTTTCGTGTTCAAGATCCAGGCGAATATGGATCCACAGCACCGCGACCGGATCGCCTTCCTGCGGATCTGCTCCGGCAGTTATCGCAAGGGCATGAAAATGCGCCACGTGCGCATCGCCAGGGATGTGCAGATTTCAAATGCATTGACCTTTCTGGCGGCGGAACGCGGGCATGTCGAGGAGGCCTATACCGGCGATATCATCGGCCTGCACAATCACGGTACGATCCGTATCGGCGATACCTTCACTCAGGGCGAAGACCTCAAGTTCACCGGTATCCCCAATTTCGCGCCGGAGTTGTTCCGGCGCGCCATCTTGCGGGATCCGCTGCGGATGAAGGCGCTGCAGAAGGGGCTGGATCAGCTCTGCGAGGAAGGGGCGACCCAGTTGTTCAGGCCGCTAAAGAACAATGACCTGATACTCGGGGCGGTGGGTATCCTGCAGTTCGACGTGGTGGCGCACCGGCTGAGGTCCGAGTATGGCGTGGATTGCCAGTTCGAGTCCGTGGGCGTGGCTACCGCCCGCTGGGTCGAGTGCAGTGACGAAAAGACGGCGCAGCGTTTCCGTGACAAGGCATTCGACTATCTGGCCGAAGACCAGGGCGGCACCCTGGTTTATATCGCGCCGACCCGGATCAATCTGGATCTGGCCATGGAAAAGTGGCCCGAGGTGCGGTTCCACGCCACCCGGGAGCATTAGTCTGGATTGGCCTAGAAATCAACCCAGTGGATGATGTGGTCCTCGAGCCGCTCTTTGAGCACGCTCGCTTCAGGTACGGTCCTTCCGCGAACCGATATTCCGGCCTGGTGGACGGTGTTCGGGTCACCGGACACCAACGGGTGCCACCATTCCAGTGACTGCCTGTTCGCCAGCCGTCGGTACGCGCAACTCAATGGCAGCCAGTTGAATCGTGCCCCGGCATCGGCCGCCAGACTCAGGCAGTCGTGCACGATGGCCATGCGTTGCGGGTAATTCCGGCAACGGCAGCGCTCCCGGTCCAGCAGGCGGCAGGCGACATTGGTGTAGAACATCAGTCCGGAATCCTCGTCCTGCAGCTTGTGCAGACAGCAGCGACCGCAGCCATCGCAGACCGACTCCCATTCCTCGGTCGTCATCTCGGCAAGTGACTTTGTGTTCCAAAATGCCCCGGCTTCTGTAACCATTGACGGCCTCAGCGGTGTACGCGTTGCATATTATCCCGGAAGTCGTCCCGTCGATGAAACTGTTTGATGAAATCCGCAACAGGATGCATGCCCGGTCATGAGTCTACGGAGACGCAAATGGGGCTGGGCCATGTATGACTGGGCCAACTCGGCGTTTGCAACCACTGTCATGGCGGGTTTCTTTCCGGTGTTTTTCAAGCAGTACTGGAATGCCGGCGTACCGGTAACCGAGAGCACCTTCCGGCTCGGACTGACTAATTCGCTGGCCAGCCTGCTGATTGTCGTGATGGCGCCGCTGCTGGGTGCCATCGGGGACTATCTCGGCCGTCGCAAGCGCATGCTGCTGGGCTTCGCCTTTCTCGGGCTGCTCATGACCGGTGGGCTTTATCTGGTGGATGAAGGCGAGTGGCGATTGGCCGCAGGTGTGTATGTCCTGGCGGTTTTCGGCTTTTCCGGCAGCAATGTTTTCTATGATTCCCTGCTGCCCTTTGTCAGCAGCCGTGATGACCTGGACCGGACCTCCGCGCTGGGCTTTTCGCTCGGTTATCTGGGCGGGGGTATGTTGCTGGGCCTCAATGTCCTCATGACCCTGAAGCCCCAGTGGTTTGGGCTGGCTGACGCGGCACTGGCGGTGCGTCTCTCGTTCGTCATTGTCGCGGTGTGGTGGCTGGTCTTCTCGGTGCCGCTGATGGTCCTGGTTCCCGAACCCGAAAACCATCCTCACGGGGTGACGCCGCGCGTTCTCGGGATCGGCTTCAGGCGGATAGGGGATACGCTGCGCGAAATCAGGCAGCTGCGTCATGTCTGGCTTTTCCTGGTTGCCTATTGGCTCTATATCGATGGTGTGGACACGATTGTCCGCATGGCGGTTGATTATGGCCTGTCACTGGGCTTCGAGCAGAAGAGCCTGATACTGGCCCTGTTGATAACGCAATTCACCGGCTTCCCTGCCGCCTTGCTCTTCGGGTGGATCGGCAGCCGATTCGGACCTCGCGCGGGAATTTTTCTGGCACTGCTGGTCTACACGGTCGTGACGCTCGGCGGGGCGCTGATGGAAGCGGTGGAGGATTTCTATCTGCTTGCCTTTGCCATCGGCATGGCCCAGGGTGGCATACAGGCCCTGAGCCGGTCATTCTACGCGCGCATGATACCCGAGGGGAAAACGGCTGAATTCTTCGGTTTCTACAACATGCTGGGCAAGTTCGCGGCGATTCTGGGCCCGCTCATGATAGGGCTGGTTGGAGCCATGACCGGCAGTCCGCGTGCCGGTATCCTGTCCCTGCTGGTACTGTTCGTGGCGGGAGCCGTGTTGCTGGCCAGAGTAAAACCGGACGACTGCCATCGACACTGATGGGTAATTACAGGACGGGCCAGGTCTCAACAGGTCAGCCGTGAGCTTGCCAGGCGAGACCGTGGAGGCGGGAGGTCCGTCTCGGATCAACGGGGCTCACGTACCCTGTTTGGATTGCTTGGCGGGCATTCGCTGCCTGCTTTTCAGTTCCTCGAGACGGGCCAGCACCTTTCTTGCGCGTTCCAGCCGTTCAGTGAGTTCCAGGCTGCGCGGGTCGAGTTCGAGCGCCTGCTCCCAGGAGCGGATTGCCCTGCTGACATTGTCGGCGCGATACAGCCTGTCTCCTTCGCCGGTCATCTCCCTGACCCTGGACCGAATCGCGTCGTTCAGACGGGTCCTTACCGCCACAACCTCGCGGCTTTCGCTCCCGCCCTTGGGCAATTCGCGGAAAATACGCCGCGCCGCCGGCAGATCATTCTTATCGAGAGCCTGTTCCGTCTTTTCCAGGACCTCATGGGTCTTGTCCCTGTGTTTCCTTGCCAGTCTTTTTTCCTCCTTGACCTGGATGACACGTATCTTATTATCATCGCTCTGATGCTGCGTCGCACGCCGGGACTCCAGTTGTGACAAAGCCGTCTGCACCTCCGGGGTATCCTTGATCGCCTGTGCGTAATGGAGACATTTATCCGCCATCTCCATATCATCTTCCTGCAGGGTTTCCTCCCCGCATGCCAGCAACCTTACGGCAAGGTCCTGTGCCTGCTGTTGACTGAGTTTGTTCTTCCAGCGTTGCAGCAGGCTAGGAGTGTCCAGGCTGAGGTGCTCTTTATAGATTTCCTGCTGCGCCACGAAATATTCGGCGTCCGAGAGCAGTTCACGCCGTTCATTCTCCCTGAGCCGTTCGGCCCGTTCCGCATCGAGTCGGCACTTGTATTCATTGAACCGAGGGCTGTTCGGCAGCTTCATCAACGCCTCGGTAAGCAGCTCGTTTGCACCGTAGAGGTCATTGGCTGATTCCCTGGCCCGGGCATCGGACAGGACGGCCGTTTCATAAGCATTGACGCGTTCATTGATCTCCGTGCGGGTTTCGGGTGTATCCAGGTAGGGGTGCTGGATGAGCAGTTGCTCGGCGCGACCGTATTCCCGGTTTCCCATGAGCGTGCCAAGATCCCCGGGCCGGTCTTGTTCTATCCTGATGGCGCTGAGGTGCTGGCACCCCGTCAGAAACGCCAGAAGGCCCAGCAGGGCGAGCAGTTTACCCGGCTTGCAGATAAGGGTATTCATTGTTTTCGTTCTGTATGATCTGATTGAACTGTTCATCGATGAGGGCTTGCCAGTCCGCCCCCAGGGCCTCGACCAGATAAGAACTGACCGGCTCCCTGATCCCGCGCAGACGAATAGACTGGTATTCGCCGGCGATTACCCGCCCCTCTAGATTGGGGTGCAGGTACATGTCCTTTGATATCACGATTTGTCCGCTGTTCGAAATGCTGCACAGCCTGGAGGCGAGATTGACGGTATCGCCGACCACGGTGTATTCCATGCGCTCGCTCGATCCCATGTTGCCGGCAATCATGATCCCCGAGTTGATGCCTAGTCTGAATTTCACGGGGAACAAGCCGAGTTTATCGCGCTGCAGGTTTTCGTAATCAACGAGGCGCTGAATCAGGAGCGCGCAGCGTATCGCGTGGAAACGGTGGTTCTCATCGGGCTGAGGCGCGCCGAAGACAAGCATGACGCCATCGCCAAGATACTTGTCAACCATGCCATGGTTAAGCTCGCAGGCGCGTGTTATCAGCGAGAAATACCTGTTCAGTATGCTGACGATTTCTTCAGGCCTGATGTCTTCGGCAATCTGTGTGAATCCTACGATATCGGCAAATATGACCGATCCGTCAATGCGCTTGCCGCTGAGCTCAACCTCATTGAGGTTGGCCAGTATCTCCTTTGCCACGCCCGGCGAGACATATCTCGACAGGGCGTCCATGACCTGTGACTTCTCAAGCATGCCCTCCGCCATGTCGTTGAAGGCATTCATCAACTGGCCAAGTTCATCATTGCGTCGTTCCTTGAACCTGAACTTGTACTCACCGTTGCCGATGGCGCGGCTTGCGTCCACGAGCTGGTCGATCGGTTCATAGATGCGCTTGCCAAGGGCAAATGCCATGGCAATGCCAAGTAAAATTATCATTATGGTTGCACCGATAATGGCATGGATGGACTGCCTCAAGGATTGCTCCATGCCGGCCTGGCTGAAGGTGACCATGGCGTATCCTGCGGTGACCTTCTGGAATATCACGGGTTGTACGAATGAGATGACTTTTCTGCGCGTCTCGCCCGCAGCCGGCAATTCCCATGTCATCGACCCTGGGGAACCCGCTATGAGCTGCGCAAGAACCCGGCCCTGGGTCATTCTGGTACCGTCATGATAATCGCCGCCATGAGAAATCGTCTCTCCATCGAGCGACGTAATGGCCGTACCCACGACACTGCCGCTCTTGGCGAAGTCAGTCGATATGGCATCGAGTGCAAGCTTGTCCTCCGCCAGCAGCGGTTCCCTGGCGGATTGGGCCATGAGACGGACCAGCGTTGTGCCCTGTTCATTGATCTGGTCCTCAAACATCCGGGTTTGCTGATGGATAATGACCGATCCGAGAAGACCCATGCAGGTGACCACCAGTACGGTGATCAGCAGGGAAACCTTGAAAACAAGAGGAATACCCCTGGTCTTCCGGCGTAACCGCGCCAGTGATTCACGCACACCTGTACTGATGACGGGCAGCCAGATTCCGCTGCCGCCCAGTATGGCCGCACAGAATTCCTGGAATCTTCGGTCGAAGTAGCGGAAGCGGGATGCCAGGCCGTCCCGGGCGATGAACGCCAGCTTGCCGGTTTTGTTCGGAATCGCGGGGATTCTGTCCATCACGCGGTTGTTGCGAGTATCGGAGTTAAACGGGAGATGCTGAGCGCGGGTATCGGCTGGTAGATGGCCGGTAGCAATCTTTCCCCGCTGCTGATCGCGGCAGCCTGTCCGCGCGTGTACAATACCGCGCTTTCTTTCGAAGTTCTCGACAGGCTGTTGTCATGACTCTTATCAAACCCTTTACCGGACTGCGTCCCGTTGAAGAACGGGCCAAGGATGTGATTGCACCGCCCTACGACGTGCTCAGCAGTGCAGAGGCCCGGGTGAGGGCACGCAACCGGCCATGGAGCTTCCTGCATATCTCCAAGGCGGAGATCGATCTTCCCGAAGACACCAACCCCTATGACCCGGCGGTCTACACGATGTCTGCTGGGAACCTTCAGCGCATGCTGGATGCCGGCATTCTCCGCAGGGACTCCCGTCCCTGTTACTACGTTTACCGCCTGGTGATGGGCGATCACAGGCAGACCGGTTTGGTTGCAGTTGCTTCCGTCAGCGATTACGACAGCAACCGGATACGAAAACATGAATTCACCCGCCCCGACAAGGAAGACGACAGGGTCAGACAGATCGAGGCACTCAATGCGCAAACCGGGCCGGTGCTGCTTGCCTACCCGTCTCGTCCGCAAGTCGACGGACTGCTTGAAACCATCGCCGGGACACCGCCCGATGTTGATCTGATCGCCGATGACGGCATCGGCCACAGCCTCTGGGTGGTATGCGACAGCGGGCAGATCAACACTATCACCCGGGCATTCGACGCCATGGACGCCCTCTATATCGCCGATGGCCATCACCGTTCCGCCGCCGCGTCCAGGGTGGCCGCCAGCCGCGGGAATGTGTCGGGAAATGCCGGCAGTGCAGGATATTTCCTGGCGGTGATCTTCCCCCACAGCCAGATGAAAATCCTCGACTACAACCGTGTGGTGAGAGATCTCAACGGTATGACGCCGGAAACATTTCTCGCCAGTCTTAGCGGTTATTTTACCGTGTGTCCCTGCAAAAGCGCTTGTCGCCCGCGCGCACCGACCGAGTT
>JAHKKL010000428.1 GCA_020027635.1 Gammaproteobacteria bacterium | reverse complement strand
AAGCGCTGGCCTGACGAACAGGAAGCGGATGAGGCGTTGCAGCGGGGTAAGGCGGCCAATATCGTCGAAGCCCGGTACTTGCACGGAACGCTGCGGCGTAGAACCGACAGGCATAAGCGTGAAGGTGGGTGCGTGATACCCGGGGAGATCTGCACGGGTGCCGTTGTGCTACCGGCATCGAGAGGTGTGGGGATGCCCGTGCAGAAGTCAGCCGAGGCCATAGTAGGTGTCGGGACGAACCGAAGGGCCGAACAGGGGACACCGCAAGTAGGCAACGGGAACCCATGATACGACGATGAAGGCAGAAGATTCACGGTCAGTGGATGCCACGAGAGCGACGCCGGGGCGGAACCCTGGAGGGACTCGCGCGGGTGCTGAGTCGGACATGACGGCCCGTCTGCGGACGAACGCGGAGTTGGAGCAGACAAGCGGGCTGATGGGCGTGGTGTGCGAACGCGGCAACCTGAAGCTCGCCTATCAGCGGGTGGTCAAGAACAAAGGTGCGGCCGGTGTCGACGGCATCGGCATCGCCGAGTTCAAAGACCACCTCAAACGACACTGGCCGAGGATCAAGGCCAAGCTACTGGCGGGCAGTTACATACCCTCGCCGGTGCGCCGGGTGGATATCGAGAAGCCGCAAGGCGGAACGCGGACACTCGGCATCCCGACGCTGACGGATCGACTGATCCAGCAGGCGTTGCATCAGGTGCTCTCACCGATCTTCGAGGCCGACTTTTCCGCGTCGAGCTACGGCTTTCGACCGGGGAGGAACGCCCATCAAGCGGTCAAGGCGGCCCAGCAGCATGTCGCCGAAGGCCGGCGGGTGGTAGTGGACATGGACTTGGAGAAGTTTTTCGACCGAGTCAACCACGATCTCCTGATGGAGAGGCTATCGAAGAAGATCGACGATGGGCAAGTACTTCGTCTCATCCGCCGGTATCTCGAAGCGGGCATGATGGCAGAGGGGGTCATCTGCCCCCGGAAGGAAGGCACGCCGCAAGGCGGGCCGCTCAGTCCGCTGCTGTCGAACATCCTGCTGACGGACCTGGACCGGGAACTGGAACGCCGGGGCCATGCCTTCTGTCGCTATGCTGACGACTGCACTATTTACGTCCGAAGCCGTGCGGCGGGAGAACGGGTCATGGCGAGCATTACCCGGTTTCTCGTGGAGAAGCTCAAACTCAGGGTCAATAGGACCAAGAGCGCGGTGGCCCATCCATGGGAGCGGACGTTTTTGGGCTACCGAGTCACATGGCACCCGGTCCCGAGAGTGCGGATTGCACCGGAAAGCTATCAACGGCTGGAAGGTCGCATCCGGGAAGTGCTCAAGGGCGCGCGCGGGCGCAGCCTGACGACAGTCATTGCCGAACTCAACCCGGTGCTGCGAGGCTGGGCGGCGTACTTCAAGCTGACCGAGACCAAGACGGCGCTGGAAGAGTTGGATGGCTGGATACGGCACAAACTGCGCTGCATCCTGTGGCGACAGTGGAAACGCCCCTATACTCGCGCCAAGAACCTGATGAAGGCGGGGCTGACGGAAGAGCGTGCGTGGCGCACGGCGTGCAACCAACGCGGGCCGTGGTGGAACAGCGGTTCATAGAAATTCAACGAAAATGGGTTGATCAGATCTTCGGTGATAAATATCGCCGATCAACCAATCAACCAAATCAATAAATTGCCGTGCTAAACGGCGGTTTCTGGACGAACACTAGGTACATCGCGGAGCGCAGGGACGGCCGTTCTCGCACATCCCTGTGCTCTGCGACATTCGGACTTCCTGTCCATCATCGCAGAGCGCAGTGCCGTATCTGTTACCGGACAGCACCAAAGCAGTGCGCCCTCTGGTATGATCCCGGGCTGCATATCGCACTCCGTGGAGGAAACCAATGAAACTAGTAACGGCAATCATCAAACCCTTCAAACTGGACGATGTCCGCCAGGCACTTTCAGCGGTCGGGGTGCAGGGCATCACCGTGACCGAGGTCAAGGGCTTTGGACGCCAGAAAGGCCACACCGAACTTTACCGCGGGGCCGAATATGTGGTGGATTTCCTGCCCAAGGTGAAGATCGAGATCGCCATCACGGATGACGACGTCGACCGGGTTATCGACACCCTTACCCGATCGGCCAGCACCGGCAAGATCGGCGACGGCAAGATCTTCGTCACGAATATCGAGAACGCCATCCGCATTCGTACCGGGGAAACCGGGCCGGACGCGCTCTAGCGATAACCAACAAGAACACGGGAGGATACGATGAATTATCGGAGGCCAAGGTATTCCGCAGCGGTCCTTTCCGGCACGCTGCTGGGCGTGCTGCCGTCACTGGCTTCTGCCGGTGAGCTGAGTGTCGGTGACACGGCGTGGATACTGATGTCCACTGCGCTGGTGCTGTTCATGACCATACCCGGACTGGCCCTGTTCTACGGTGGCCTGGTGCGCAGCAAGAACGTGCTGTCCGTGCTGATGCAGTGTTTTGCCATCACCTGCATGGTGTCGATCCTCTGGGTGCTGTACGGGTACGGTCTGGCCTTCGGCGATGGCGGCGCCATGAATGCCTGGATCGGCGGTCTTGACCAGGTCTTCCTGCATAACATTGGCCGCGACAGCCTGAGAGGCAGCATCCCGGAATCCGTGTTCAGCATGTTCCAGATGACCTTCGCCATCATCACCCCGGCGCTGGTCGTCGGCGGTTTCGCCGAACGCATGAAGTTCTCCGCCATGCTGTGGTTTTCCGCCGTCTGGCTGACGGTCGTATACCTGCCGGTCTGCCACTGGGTGTGGGGCGGCGGCTGGCTGGGTGCGATGGGCTTGCTCGACTTCGCCGGCGGCACGGTGGTGCATATCAATGCCGGCGTGGCCGCGCTGGTGGCGGCGCTGGTCATGGGGCGGCGCAAGGGTTTCCCGGGCACCGCCATGCCGCCGCATAATCTGACCATGACCGTGGCCGGCGCCGCCATGTTGTGGGTGGGCTGGTTCGGCTTCAACGCCGGCAGCGCGCTCGCGGCGAACGGTAATGCGGGCATGGCCATGCTGGTCACCCACATCGGCGCGGCCTGCGGCGCGCTCGCGTGGATGTTCATGGAATGGACGCGGCACGGCAAGCCCAGCGTGCTCGGTCTCGTCACCGGCATGGTGGCTGGGCTCGGCACCATCACGCCGGCTTCCGGTTTCGTCGGACCGATGGGCGCCCTGATCATCGGCCTTACCGCCGGGGTGGTGTGCTATTTCGCGACTGCCTTCATCAAGCGGGTGATGCACATCGACGATTCACTCGACGTGTTTCCGGTGCACGGCGTGGGCGGTGTCATCGGTACCCTCATGGCCGGTGTCTTCGTGTCCATGCTCGGCGGGGCGGGACTGGCGGAAGGCATGACGGCCGGCCGCCAGGTCGCCGTGCAGTTCACGGGTGTAGCGGCGACCTTCGCCTGGTGCGCCATCGCCAGCTGGGCCATCCTGAAGGTTCTCGATGCGACCATCGGGCTGCGTGTCACCTCTGACCAGGAGACCGAAGGTCTCGATACCGTGCTGCATGATGAGACGGGTTACAACCTTTAATCCGACCGTCACGGTCAGCGAAAAACGGGCGCCGCGGCGCCCGTTTTTTTGCTTGTTCGGGTGTACGCCCGACATGGGCATGAACTGATGGGGTGAAAGTCCCCTGTAGGAGTACCTGATCATCACGAGTGGGTATAACCATGATGACGAAAACTACTA